>JAVYOO010000007.1 GCA_038734275.1 Archaeoglobaceae archaeon | reverse complement strand
TTGATGTTCCTCTCCTCATAATCGAGAAGGAAAGCGATCACGTGAAACTATTCCGCTATGATACGAATCAGATCGTTAAAAGCTCTCCATTTGTTTCCGCTGATCAATTGCTTCCAGTCTTTCAAGGTAGTGTGGAAGAATTCGGGAATTGGGTTTATTCCACATTCATTCAAGTTCCTCTCTCACAGGAGAGGAAAAAACTGGTTGGAGGTGGTTTGAATGGGAGAAGGTGAGAAGAAGGTTAAGGAAAAAGCCCGAAAGTATCTCTCGGGCTATGTTGAGTTTGGGATTTTGGGAAGGAGAGAGATCTGCATCTTCAAGAACGAAGGCAGAGAGAGCGATAAGCAACCGTTTTACAGGATCTTCGTAAGGGAAGGCGAAGCTTGGAAAGAAGTCGGAGCCTTATGGACAAGAGAGCTTAAGGAGAAGGAGAAAGAAGAAGATGACGAGCTATGAACAAACTGAGAAAGCTCCTTCTTGAGTTTGAAGAAAACGAGGATCATTCCACACTCACGGAACTTCTCAAAACTATCATCAAAAAACTCGAAGACATCGAGGATGAGCTCTCAAATCAAGATGTGGAGATCGAGAAAGTGAAGAGGAGCTTATGAGGAATCTGCTAATCGATCTTGGTCTTGGGAAGAAAGTTTCTGAATATGACTGCTACATCTGCAATGGTCTTGGAGATTGTAAGTATCGGATAGAGTTCCGATATTCGATTTACTGCGTGAAGGATGCCGAGAAAATTGATGATCGGTTAATTCTATGAACTACCTTCAAAAGTTCAAGCCAAAGCCGAAGATCAGGATAGAGGAGCCAAAGAAGGATCAAAATACTCAGATCGCAATCACAATCAGAAAGAAGCCAAAGCATGTGGAAAGAAAGAGAAAGCCGAGCTGTCTTGATTGCATCGATGGAAAGCTGATCAAAACCGATGACAACTTTAAGGGTAAGACTGAAGTCTATTGCTATATGTGGGATCTCATAGTCCATCCACGCCAAGCGAGAATTTGCCCTCGTTTCTGTCCACGAAGTGGTGAGAAGGATGGAGGAAGAAGGAGAAGTAGAAGAGTTTGAAGAAATTGAAAAGAAGTTCGAAGAAACCAAGAGGGTTAAAATGGTTGAAATCGATTATAATTGGGGAAAAGACGGGAATGGCTTGATGATAAGTGTGAGAGACGACGATCTTGATGCTTTGAAACTTGCGAAAATTGCATTAAAGATTTATAAAAAGTTAAGAGCGTATGACATGGGATCAAGGGCTTGATTTTGAAAAAACACTTAAGAAGCTCTTAAGAGACTACAACGAAGAAACGAATTTGCGAAGGAAGACAAAGCTCGCAATTCTCATAACTCAGCTCCGCAATGGCTCGAGGATAAGCGAAGCCATCGAAGCGATAAGCCTATTCAAGTCCACAGGAGAGCGAGAGCTTGCGGTTAAAGTCAGGAAGAAGCGAGGGAAAGAGGAGTTCAGGAAGATGATAATCCCCGAGCAGATCAAAGCCAACCACATTGTGGAGATCCCGAGCAAGGAAGCGGTGATCATGTTCGCAAAGAGGAGATACGATTTCAACACTCACAGCTTACGATATGCGTTCATAAGCTACCTTGCAAAGCGTGGAGTAAGTCCACAGATCATAGCGAAGATAACTCGCCATAGTAAGCTCGATATGATCCTCAACTACACTCAGGAAAAACTTGCGGATGAGATTTTGATCAAGCTTCCTTAAGTTTTTTGGCAAAGTCTTATTAATTTCCGAGCCAACTTCATTCATGCAAGAATCGATATCTCTGGTTGACATACTCAATGAGCTTAGAGAGATAAAGAAGAGAATTGAAAGGATAGAAGATGCCATAGAAGATCTTGCGGACTCGATTTTGACTCCTGAAGAGGAGAAATTGCTTCGAGAAGTTGAAGAAAAGATAAAAAAAGGAGATTTTAGCGATTTTATTCCGGTCGAGAAACTTGATGAAGTGTTGAAATGACCTACGAGGTTTATTTACATCCTGAAGTTGTTAAATTTCTCAAAAAGCTTCCAAAAGAAGACGTTGAACGGATAAAAGCCAAGTTATATGAGCTTAAAAATCCACATTTTGTCAAATCTGTCAAAATCAAAGGTGGAAAAGCGTTCAGAGTCAGAGTTGGGGATTACAGGATTATTTATACTCTTGATGAAGACAGAAAAGTCATCGTGGTCTTTAAAATAGATAGAAGGGAAAGGGCTTACGATCGACTTTAGTTTTGGAAAAATCACTTCTTGCTGTAGAGTCTAAGCTCGGTTAAAAACTCCTCAAGGGCTTATGTTTAAGATTGTAGTTATCCGCATTCCGTTCTTAATTATTCTCCAGCAGAAAACTCGAATTTTTGGACAGGCGAAAATGCGTTATAGATGGTGTTATGGCAGGGCTTGAGAGTGAGTTCGGGCTAATAGTTGAAGCCTGTAAGATGATTTCTCATCAGAGTCATAAAACTGGTAGAGGGAGAAGACCACACCCGAGGGCTATACTCTATACTATCGCTTACCTTGCTATTAAGAATGGTTGGAGTTTGAGAGATGCTGAAAGATGGTGCAAGGAAAACTTTGAGCTGTTAAAATCGCATGGCTGGAACCATCGGAATCCCCCTCGCAAAAGCACCTTGCACAATACAATGAGAGAGATCGATGCTTCCACTCTGCAAAGAATCTCAGCTCTCGTGAAGCATCTGAAAGGGGAGATTAGGTTGTTCTTTTGAATACTTAAAATTTTGATTTTGAGTAAGAAGAGAGTTTCCTTATGGCTTTATGATAACGTTTTTGGGTTAAAACTGTTATCTTATACTTAAGGTTAGTCAACAGTAAGATAACGCAAAAATCTTCAACATTTTCACCGGACTTAAAGTTCAGAAACAAGTTTTTAAGATCTTTGGAAATATTGTCATTTTTTAGTATCAATTTTTATGATTATAAGAACATCTTCGAGTTTCATGGCTTTAATATTTTCAAACCCTTTCTCTCCTCTCTTTTTTTGCCTTGATATCCAGTCCATAACGCGTCTTTGATTTTTGACAGGAATAAAAAGGATTTTCTTATCTGAGTGGATAAAAAGGAGAATCTCCGAGTAAATTCTATTTATATTTTCGAGTTCGATCGCATCTCCTTCGATCAGGGCGGGACGTTCCATATATAGATTTATATAACAAAGGTTTATATACTTTTATGCTAAATTCTCGTGGAATGTTTATTGCTTTGTCCCCAAACAATCTGGATATTATTTTAAGTTTTAATTCAATTCATATTATATCTCATATAGAAAAAATAATGTTTATATACTTTACATACGTTTTCCGTATAGTCCCCCCCTCACATTCGCAAGTCCTGAGGGAAATAGTTTCATGAACTACTATTGTATATTATGAATTATTCCACAGAGTTATTTTCAAAACTGATAGAACAGCTTTCTAAATCGATTTTCGGCAAAATTGGGATAGAAAAGGGCTTCCTATTAAGCTTTATAATGCAATGCTACTTTGCATGAATATTCTCAATCGTTTTTCTGCGGAGATGTGGATTATAGCTTAAAATAAGAAATCCGATAAAAATCCCGATGAGTAGGCTGAGTAGCCCGAGTAGAGTGGGCTTCTCTATATACTACCCTTACTACCCTCAGTCTCGCATACAATTCATCAAGAGCCCCGTGGTGAAGCCAATATTCGAAGGAAGTCCGCAACACTGTTTGTCACTCATCCCTGAGCAAATTCCTTAAAACTCAGCAAAAAACCTTTTAAAAGCCTTAAATCAAAATCGAAGCCCAAACAGCAAGTCGCACGCGATAAAATTTTCCTTTATTATTACAAAGATTTATTTTTTATACTTCCTCCTTTTGCAAATCCGGGCTTTTGTATTTTTATTCTTAAGCTCTACCCTGCTGAAATTTCTTTGATTTTTTAAAAAAGCTTTTTAAATTCAATTTTATTCAAAAAGAATGCGAAGAAAAAAGTCGCACACCTTTATAAATGAGTTGCAACTTTGGAGGTTTGCGAGAGTATATAAATAAAAGAGGGCATTAGAAAGCTTTAAATTGAGAAAGGAGTAAAAATTCATAAGGGTTGAAATCAGACCAAAATGGGATTGAAAGCACGAATATAAAGCTCCTTGAAGAAGCAGTCAGAAATGAGTTGAAATCAGACCAAAATGGGATTGAAAGTGGGTAGCCTAAGGCAACGGGAGTCTTCATTTTGAAAGTTGAAATCAGACCAAAATGGGATTGAAAGGATATTTCAAATCGTTTGCTGTGTGTAAGCTTTGAAAGTTGAAATCAGACCAAAATGGGATTGAAAGGCTGAGCCCTGTGGGGTAGGAGGTGATGCCATGTGGCTTTGGTTGAAATCAGACCAAAATGGGATTGAAAGTATGTCGCATACTTCAAACTCGCTTAGTTTCTTGCTAGTTGAAATCAGACCAAAATGGGATTGAAAGTTTTCGAGTTCTCGATATGGATCAGTTTCGGGTATCTTGTTGAAATCAGACCAAAATGGGATTGAAAGACTACCGTATCAAGAATACCTATGTTCTCCAAAAAGCAGTTGAAATCAGACCAAAATGGGATTGAAAGTATTCAGCATATAATAATTCTCTGCTCATTGATACCCGTGTTGAAATCAGACCAAAATGGGATTGAAAGTGGGGTTTAAAGACGCATTCTTTATCCGATAAAAATCCTAATGGCTTCTCAGCTTAAGAGTGTTGATCAATCTGTCCACAACCTTCGAATACCAGATATCAGCTTGAACGGTCTTTGCGAGATAATGAGCGGATCCAACGGTTGTGGAAGCTCTTCTCTGGATGAAGTCTGCAACGCTTTCGGGAACTCCATTCATGATCAGGAAGTTGAAGTTCCATTTTCGGATTGTGCTTGCGGAAACTCTTCCGATCTGTGTTTCATTTTGAGCGACATGGTAGGAGATGCTTAGCTTTTTAAATTCCACAGAACTTGGGAAGTAGATCCAGTAAGACTTTTTACTTCCCCGTGAAAAGCGGAAAGCGGGATATCTGCGGACTTTCTTGTTTACAACCACGACGTCTTGGGAATTGAAGGAGTTAAGAGCTCTTATTATGTGCTTTAGTCTCACTCCCGAGAAAACCATTAGCTCAAAGATCAGCTTTATCTCTTCTCTTTTAATTTCGGAATATGCTTTCCTGAGCTCTTCATCGGTTATGTGGATCTCTTTAGCTCCATATTGTGGGATCTTGCACTTCTTTCTCCACTTGCTCAAGGGAAATTCTCCGATGAAGTCCACATCCTGTTCCTCAAGGAAGTTGAAAAAATTTCTCAATCCCTTGTGGATTTTGTCTCCATTGGCTTCGAGGAGAATCTCTTCAAGATCATTCGGAGTCGAAACATCTTCTAAGTCTCCAGAGTATTTCTTTATTGCGGAAATGTAGTCTTTAGCGGTGCTTTCCATTATTTTCTCGGATTTTACTCTATTTTGAAGCCATTTTATAAAATCTTTCTCATGTTTTTTGTAAAAGCTCCAGAAGTTAAACGGAAGGTTTTCCGAGCTTATTTCTGGGAAAAAGTTACCCTTACACGGCGGAGATCGCCGGTTCGAATCCGGCCGAGCCCATTCCTTGCGGGAATTTGAGCAATTTAAGAGGCTATCGTTAAATTCTCGATTTTTTGAATGGCTTGATTCTCGTTTTGGAGGCTGTGGAGTTTTATTTTCGCTGGATATCCCATATGAGAAATTTTTTCGCATATGAGATTCGCCTTTCTTAGAATCAAACTCTTTTATCAATTCGAGTATTTTCCGCTCGATTAAATCTGAAATGGAAACGCTTTGAACTTTAGCAATCTCTCGCAACTCTGAGAGAAGATCTTTATCCACACGGAACAATTAACTCTACCGCTTGGCTTTCTTCCCATGTGTGGAGTTGGCAACCTGAAGAAAAACCACTCGGGTAGCTATTAAGTTCCCGACAAAGAACTTAGTGCCTCAAATATACGCCTTAACCTTTTTAGATCTTCGTTTTAGATAAGCAGTTGTTGCTTCAAGCATTCTTTTTCCATAGGGTTTTCGCTTTTTAGATAATTTCTAAATTCTGAGAATGCTTCCCATCAATTACGTATTCTAACTTGCGGATTCGGAATAAAACCGAGATATCCGCAAGTTCTTTTTCCCCACGCACCTTCACTGGCAGAAAAATCCTTTGCTTTTCTGGTTTTCCAGGTTCAATAATGTCATCGAGTAGATCCACAATCTCACAATTTCTTGGAAATAGGATCCCGTGCTTTTGAAGACTTTTCTGAAGCACACGTTTATCAGCCGCAGGACCTGCGTAAGTTACATATAGCTTGTTTTCACTTACTTTAGCGAATTCCATGAGGATTTTTCGCTCTTGATACTCGTTTTCAGCAGGAACTACTAAGGTCATACTCCAGATCAAAAAAGTAATCTCACGTTTCTCAAGAATTGGGATACTTCCGAGAACAAGCGGTCTTCCGTTTTTATAAGCTCTTGCATAGTTGTATATTGGTTCAAGTTGCGACTCAGGAAGATCTGCTTGGGCAAAAGCGACCCGTTTTATGTATTTCAAAAGAAATTCACTACCCGTGGATTTGAATTCATAGACAAATTCATCAGTTGTCCCATCAGGAACACCCACAACGATGTATTTCTCCCAGACGAAATTCTACCTGATAGTGGCGTATTTTTCGGCAAAAAATGAGTGGCATAGATCCCCTCTTTCCTTTGAGGGGAGATCATATAAATCTACAACCCTAAAGCCTCTCTTTTCAAATTCAGTAACCACTTTAACTTTTGACTTGTAGGGAAGCGATGGATTTAGAACTACCTTTTTCACAGCTGAGCGCATGAGGTTTATCTTCAGGTTAATTTCTTTTAGAAGTTTTTCTACGTCGGCAAAAGTTATCTCTTCACCCACACAAGGAGTTCGTTTTCAGATTTAGGACGCATTTTAACATATCCCAGCAAAAGTGAATATTCGAGTCTATCTCCCAAATACGGCCTAAAGAACATCAACTCCTCGTCTAAACTTCTCAAAAGACTTTTGTTGGGACACCAAAAAGCTCAGCGATGTTTGCGATGCCGAGAAAAAGCTCTTCATTGGCTCCACGGCTTCTTACCCATCTTTGGCTCACTGCCATTTCTGTGTAAAGATTAGTAAAGCCCCCTTAAATGCTTTTCAATTGTATCAATAAGCTTTTTTCTCGTAAAAGGCTTTTCTATAATCTCCAGAGCTCCGGCTTTAAGGAGATCTTTACCCTTCTGAATGGAAAAAGCAGTTATACCTATTATTTTTGCATCTGGATCTCTCTTCTTTATTTCCTTCGTTGCTTCAATCCCATCCAGATCAGGTAAGACGATATCCATCAGCACTATATCAGGTTTATAGATTTTGTAGCTGTAAATAGCTTCTTTTCCCGTTCTTGCAAGAATTACTTCGTAATTTTCGGATAACATCATCTGAAGAACTTCCAGAACCGCAACGTCATCTTCAACTATCAAAACGCGCTTGGCCATATTTTCCAACATAATCACCAGTTTTTAACAATTACCATTTCTCATAATGGATCCTGTCTTCCCTATATCTGTCCGAGGCTTCAAAGAATTCTTCGCCGCTGTGGGGATAACCAAGGGCGATTAGGCTGAAAACGATTATTCCATCCGGAACTCCTAAAACTCTCGCAAGCGATTTCATTCTGCTTTCCACAGGATAAACTCCGAGCCAGCATGAGCCAATGCCCAAAGCTCTGGCAGCTATTAAAATGTTCTGTGTCGCTGCACTGCAATCCTGAATCCACATCGGATTCGGATACTTCGAGAGTTTCGGATCACAGCAAACCGCAATCGCCGCTCCTGCATTCACAAGCATCTTTCCATATGGATGCGCGTTGCTAAGTTCCTCAAGCTTTTCTTTGCTTTTGATTACAATGAAGTGCCAGGGTTGTTCATTTCCGGCTGAAGGTGCCTGAAAACCCGCTTTAAGAATTTTATTTAAATCCTCATCAGAAATCTTCTTACCCGTGTAACTCCTTATGCTCCTTCTTGTGTATATGATTTCAAGACATTTCTCCATACCATTTTTTAGCTCATCAATTATTAAGTTTTTTGGTATTAAAAAATAATTCAATTATGGCACTAACTGCTACTAAAAGATAGAAAATTATTCAAAATAATATTTGCCAAAAATTTAAATTTCGGAGCCTCAAGAACTTTCAGAGTAATTTTTACTGTCTTATCCAAATGAGAAATTATGTTAGATCTGCCACCGATAAAAACCGATAAATACAAATAAAGGATCACCCGGAAGGAAAGTAAAAAGCACTCACTCTGGGGTGGTGGTTGATGGTAGAAAGAAAGAAAATAGAAATTCCTGCAGGAGCAAAAGTGAAAGTCAGCGTCGGTGCTGAGGAGAAATTCCCATTCGACATATCTCCGATGTATGAGGGCGAAAGAATACGCAAGGAAGACATGTTTGTAGAACTTGGCGGTCCAAAAGAAGTGAAGTTCGAACTTGTTATGGCACTGCCAGCAGAGCAAGTGGAAGACATGAAGGTTACTCTTGTAGGCCCGGATCTTGATGAAATGAAAGAGGGTGGGAATTATCCATACGCCATGATCTACTACATTGCCGGTAGCAAAGTTGAAACGGATCTCGAGCCTGTAATTGAGCGCAGAAATCACGACTTCCAGAATTACATCGAGGGCTACATGCATCTAAACCAGAGATACGATGTTTGGGTCAGAATTGGCAAGAACTCTATAAAGAAGGGTTTAAAGAGTCTTATACAGATCGCGAAGGCTACAATGATGCTCTACAAGAATGAGTTGCCGTTCATCGAAAAAATCGAGGCGCTATATATCACTGACAAGGCACTTGTTGAGAAATTGTTGAAAGAAGTTGCAATGCCGATTTACGAAGAGAGAGACAAGAGAGTCGAGATGCTTCATGATGAAGATGTCCAAGAGTTCTACTCATGCACACTCTGCCAGAGCTTTGCTCCGACAAATGTGTGCATAGTCTCCCCAGATCGTCCTTCGCTTTGTGGAGCAATTAGCTGGTTCGATGGTAGAGCTGCTGCAAAAGTGGATCCCGAAGGGCCAAACAGGGCTGTGCCAAAGGGAGAAGTTCTGGATCCAATTGGTGGTGAATACAGCGGTGTTAACGAATTTGCAAAGCAGGAGAGCGGTGGAGAATATGAGAGAATCAAACTGCACAGCTTCTTTGAGTTCCCACACACGAGCTGTGGATGCTTTGAAGTTATTGGCTTCTACATGCCAGAAGTTGACGGCATTGGCTGGGTGCATAGAGGTTATCCAAGCCCGGCTCCAAATGGCCTGACTTTCTCGACAATGGCTGGACAAACTGGTGGTGGAAAACAGGTTACTGGCTTCCTTGGAGTTGGGATGGCTTACTTCAGAAGCAAGAAGTTCATTCAGGCAGATGGTGGCTGGTATAGGGTTGTCTGGATGCCAAAAGAACTTAAAGAGAGATTATCGAAATACATTCCAGATGACATTCGAGATAAAATAGCTACCGAAGAGAATGCAAAGACGCTGGATGAGCTCAAGGAATTCCTGAAGAAGGTTGATCATCCTGTGGTAAAGGGAGTCGTTAGAAAGGTTGATGGAAAGAAGATCACAGAAGGATGGGCTGAGGCTAAGGAAGAGAAGAAAGAGGAAGTGAAGGAGGAGGCTAAAGCCCCAGCACCAGCTGCTCCAACCCCAGCGGTTGCACAACCAGCAATGATGCCAATGCAAATGCCAGCTTTACAGCCTTTACAGCTACCTTCTATGCCAATGCCCGCTCCACAGGCAGCACCAGCGGGGATTAAGCTTGTGATAAAGGATGCAAAGATCACAATTGGCAAAATCGTGGTTAAGAAGGGAAAGGGGGAAAGCTGATGGAAAAAGAAGTTAAGAAGATTAAAGTTATCCTCGTTGGAGCAGAGATCAGAATCCCGGAGGTCATAATTGAGGAGGAGGAATGACTACTGTAGCAGTGACGGGAAAGGGGGGAACGGGAAAAACCCTTGTCTCCGCCCTCCTCATCCATTTTATTTCAAAGAAGAGTAGTAAAGTGCTTGCTGTGGACGCGGATCCAGACAGCAATCTTGCGGATGCCTTGGGCGTTGAAGTAGAAAAGACACTTGGCGAGATTAGAGAAGTGTTCCAAGTAAGCAGAGACGAAATGGGGACAATGAACAAGGAACAATGGCTTGAAGGTAAAATCTACGAGGCTATTTGTGAGTGCAAAGGCTATGACTTGCTTGTAATGGGTCGTCCCGAAGGAGAGGGATGTTATTGCTTTGCCAATTCCTTGCTTAGGGGTGTTCTGAGAAAACTTACCAAGCACTATGAATTTGTGATCATCGATAGCGAAGCCGGGCTTGAGCACTTCAGCAGAAAAACAATCGACAGTGCTGATTACATTCTGATCGTGACTGACATGTCCAAAAAAGGACTTGCGACTGCAAAGCGAATAAAAGAGCTTTCAAAAGAGTTAAAGCTAAACTTCAAGGACATTATGCTTCTCGCAAACAGAATTGCCAATGAAGAGGCCGAAGAAAGGATAAGAAGCTTCGCAGATGAGGAGGGGATCAAATTACTGGAAGTCCTTCCCTACGACGAAAAGGTTGTCGAACTTGATCTGAAGGGTATCCCGATTGTCCAATTGGAAGCGGATTCTGAAGTTTATAGGCGTATGGGTAAGGTTGCGGAAGTATTTTTGAAGAGGTGAGAGATTGTCAAATAAGTTCAAGCTTGAGGACTTTTTAAAGTTGTTGAAGGAATATGATGTAGAGAGGCTGGAGGACGTCAAAATTGAGGGAGATTTAGAGATCGAAATTGAAGGATCTGCAATCGATCTTTCCTCGATTGCAGCACTGTATTCTTTGCTAAACGAATTTAGAAACTTCTTCTATCACACAAACATGGCCTTGGGTTATTTGCAGAGAATTTCGACCATGCTTGGAATTCCTGCACCATTCCAGATGCCACAAGTGCAACCCGTTGTAGCTCCTGCAATGCCAACTGCTCCCGAAATTCCATCAGCTCCCGAGCTAAAACTGCCGGAAAAACTGATAGAGGCAAAATTTGAGGCGCCAAAAGTGGAATATCCGGGCTACATTGAGGAGGTTGTTCTGGGTGCAACGAAGGCAGATGGAGGGACAAGAGACTACGTAGTAAAGCTTGGTGGCGAGAAGAGTTTGGCTTTCTACATTTTCGACAAACCACAGCCGAATTTGCCAGCAATAGCCATAGACGTTTTCGATCGACCACCATCACTTGCGAAGGCGGTTAAGGTGCATTATGAAGACGTAGTTGGCAGTCCAGCAGAGTGGGCGAAAAAGTGTGTAAAGAAGTTTGGAGCGGACATGGTTACGATTCACCTCGTAAGCACTGATCCGTTGCTTGAGAACACGCCTGCGAGCGAAGCGGTGAAAGTGGTTGAAGACGTTCTGCAGGCAGTTAAATGTCCTATAATAATAGGCGGGAGTGGTAACAAGGATAAGGATCCAGAAGTGCTTGAAAAAGCTGCAGAAGTTTGTGAGGGTGAAAGAGTAATGCTTGCAAGTGCTACACTCGACATGGATTGGGCAAGGATATGCGAAGCTGCAAAGAAGTATGGACACGTTGTGCTGAGCTGGACACAAATGGACATAAACAACCAGAAGACTCTAAACAGGTATTTGCTCAAACGTGCAGGAATGCCAAGGAACAGCATCGTAATGGATCCAACAACCGCAGCCCTTGGTTACGGGTTGGACTATGCGTTCACGAACATGGAAAGAATAAGGATTAGCGGTCTTAAGGGAGATACAGATCTGAACTTCCCGATCTCAAGTGGAACAACAAATGCCTGGGGAGCAAGAGAAGCTTGGATGACAGATTCTCCGCTTGAGGGCGACACACCATGGGGTCCAAGAGAGCTTCGCGGACCAATCTGGGAGATAATAACCGGTTTAACACTCTCCCTTGCTGGTGTGGATATCTTCATGATGATGCACCCATTGGCAGTGGCTGTGCTTAAGGAGATCTTCAACACTCTTGGCGGTAAAGTGAAGGGCGGAGTTGCTGACGCAGGAAAATGGATCACTGCGGAGGTGTGAAGAATGAAGGTAAAGAGCCCACTTGAAGTTTACAACTACTTGCCAAGGACGAACTGCAAGGAATGTGGCTACGACACTTGCATGAGCTTTGCTTCACACATTCTTGACCGCTCTGCGAAAGTTTTCGATTGCAAGCCTCTCGTGAAGGATGCTGAGAAGGATCCCAAGATCAAGGAGAAGCTTGAGAAGCTTATTGAGATCACTTCGCCCGAAATTGCAGAAGTTGTTGTCGGCGTTGGCGACAAGGCAATAAAGATCGGTGGCGAAGAAGTTCTGCACCGCCACGAGCTAACCTTCTTTAACCCGACAGCATTCTTCTTCGATGTCTGGGACACACTTGACGACAAGAAGATCCAAGAGAGATGCGAGAGGGTTGTGAACTACAAGAAGTTCTACGTTGGTAAATACCTCACACTCGACGGCTTTGCGGTGAGATGCACCTCGAACGATCCAAAGAGGTTTAAAGAAGTTGCCAAGAAAGTTGCGAGTTATGGAAAGCCCATGGTTCTGATTGCACTTAATCCGGAGTGCATGAAAGCAGCACTTGAAGAAGTTGCAAACCAGAGGCCATTGATCTACGCTGCAACTGAAGGTAACTGGAAGGAGTTCATGAAGCTCGCTCTTGATTACAAGGTGCCTGTTGCGATAAGGGCTAAGGATCTGAACGTGCTAAAGAGCATAGCTGTTACATTCAAATCCGCTGGAATTAAAGATATCGTGCTTGATCCGGTAACAGAACCCCTTGGCGAGGGGTTGCAAGGAACTTTCGAGAGAGTGGTTCAGCTCCGTAGAAAAGCTATTCTGGATGGTGACAAAGACGTTGCATATCCGATTTTGATTACTCCGATATCCGCATGGCTTATCGAGGGCGATGAAGTGACCAAGGCATACTGGGAGGCAGTAATTGCAGGAATGTTCATCGTTAAATACGGCGACGCGATGATCTTCCACAGCATCGACCAGCACGTCGTGATGCCAACACTAACGCTTCGCTTCAACATCTACACCGATCCACGCACTCCAGTGCAGGTTGCTGCTGGATTAAGGGAGATCAACAATCCTGGTCCAGATGATCCCGTATTCCTGACAACTAACTTTGCCCTTACTTATTACACGGTCGAGAACGATTTGAACAGTGCAAAGATAAAGGGTTGGCTACTTGTCGTTAACACAGACGGGATTGGCGTTGAAGCAAGTGTAGCTGGCGGAAAGCTGACTGCTTCAAAAGTAAAGGAGATCATTCAGGAAACAAAGGTTGCTGAAAAGGTTAATCATAGATACCTCGTAATTCCGGGACTTGCTGCAAGACTCCAGGGAGCAATTGAAGACGAGACTGGCTGGAAAGTGCTTGTTGGCCCAATAGACTCTGGAAGAATCAAGGGCTGGATGGAGAAAAACTGGCCACCCAAGAAGTAATAAATTTTTATTTTATTTAAATTCGACTTTCTTGATCCACTATTCTTCCGTCCCTCAGTTTTACAATCCTTTCTGCATAATCTGCAAGAGATAAATCGTGGGTAACAAGAATTACAGTCACGCCGTGTTCTTTGTTCATCTTCTTGATAATATCCATCACCTGTCTTCCTGTTTTGCTGTCCAAGTTTCCAGTGGGTTCATCGCAGAGAAGAATTGAGGGTGAATTCGCCAATGCCCTTGCTATTGCAACCCTCTGTTGTTGCCCTCCACTGATCTCATTTGGCTTTCTATCCGCCACTTCTTCAATGCCTACTTGCTTTAACAGTTCCATAGCTCTCCTTCTTCTCTCTTCTTTTGGAACACCTTTGAAAATCATAGGAAGTTCAACATTTTCAAGAACCGTAAGCGTTGGAACGAGATTGTATTGCTGAAATATAAAGCCTATGCTATCTCTTCTTAGCTTTGTAAGTTCTTTGTCGCTTAGCTTGGAAGTCTCAGTTCCGTTTATGATTACCTCGCCACTTGTCGGTTTATCGAGGCATCCTATTAAATGGAGAAGTGTGCTCTTCCCACTGCCAGAAGGGCCCATTATTGCAACAAATTCACCCTTTTTGACTTCCATGGTTATTCCATTAAGAGCGTGAACTTCGTAAAATTCAGTTTTATATACCTTGTGAACATCGATGAGCCTAATTACATTCATCGCTGATCCCTTGCTCTACAAGTATAATAAACCATTGCATGCTACTCTATTTCATCAATACTCAATTCTTCTCTCAGATTAAGCAAACATTCAAACTCACTCGGAGATATGATCGGTCTTTCAAATCTCCTGTAATCATCATAAGTGATCCTTGGACAGGCCGTATTAACGTAGAAATCAAACGGTAAGTTAATAAGCTTCTCTGGAGTTATATCCCCGATATATACAATCAAAGCTTTCAGCCCACTCTTCAATGCCTCTTTCTTTAGTCTTTCTGCCAAATTAAGCCTTTTTTGTCCGGGTTTGGTTGAAACCAGTATTCCAACCCTATTCAGGCCTATACATCTCGAAAGCTGAAGATATCTCTGCTTAACAAATTCTCCCGAATCAACTGGAAAAAGTTCTAAACTAAACGGATTTATTGCATAAACCCTTTTTCCCGTGTAGAAAGACGCACCCATAGCATGAAAGAGACCATCACCAATGAAAACAACCGCATCCGCAGTGGAACTTCTTAGAGCTGTGTAATTGCAACCAAGAATTTGCCCCGGGTATTTTACTCTCTCGCTACCCTTTTTGAGTTCAATTACAAAGCCTGCAGATTCGAGCAAACCCTTTAGCTCGGAAAGTTTGTGGCAGAACTGCACAGTAGCGATCAAAGCGATTTTTCTTTCGGGGATTCTTTTAATTACGTCTGCAACCTTCTCTACATTGAAATCAACAAAATAAGGTATATATATAATTTTATCTAATTTTAAAATTTCACTGTGAGCATAATGATACAGAACATCGACGTCTGCCAAGAGGTTCAAATCGATATCACATGCTCCAAAACAACTTTCTCCGCTCAGTATAACATCAGAACCAAGTTGCTCACAGATTTCGAAGACTTTCTTTTTAAGCCCATCTGGAAGCTGTAGACCGATTCGCATGATTTCACGTTTGAAGAGATTATTAAAATCTTGCCCATTATTGCAAAAAATTTAGAAAATTGATGTGCAAATTGGAAACTCATCACCTAAGTTTGGAAAAATTAATATCTCTTCAGCACGTTTGAGCTCTCAATGAAGTTTAAAGTAAAAGTGATACCCCTCAGGACCGAAAAACTCAGCGTAGTGCTCAATCAAAACGATGCTGAAGATCTCGGGTTACTGCCCGGGGATAGAGTAAAGGTAATAGTTGGAAAGGAATCCTTCGTGGCTGAAGCGGATATCACGGATATGGTAGAAGCCGGAGAAATTGGTGTTTGCTACTTCACCGCAGAAACATGTAAAATTGACGAAAAGTGTCTGGCTGAAGTCTACCCAGTATCAAGACCTAAATCGGTGGAATTCATAAGAAAAAAGCTCGAAAATGGAAAATATTCCGTTGTAGAGATAAAAAGTATAATCGAGGATATTTCAAAGAACGTTCTAAACGAACTCGAGATTTCTGCATTCATTTTGGCGAATGAGATTGTTGGAATGAGTGATGAGGAAGTCCAGTGGATGATCGAAGCGATGGTTGAAAACGGAGATAGAATATCATTTGAAAGAGGAATGGTCGTAAACCTACAGAGCATCGGTGGATTGCCAAGCAATGAGTTTCATCTGATTGCGGTCCCAACAGTTGCTTCAGCTGGACTTCTTATTCCGAAAACCGCGAGTAGAGCAATAACTTCTGCAAGTGGAACCGCCGATACGATGGAAGTTCTTGCTGATGTGAATCTGAGCATAGAAGAAATAAGAGAGATCACGGAGAGAGTTGGTGGGGTTATAGCGTGGGGCGGAGCTACAAATATAGCTCCTGCAGATGACAAGATAATTAGAGTTGAATACCAGCTTGAAATAAGCCCAAAACCACACGCAATTGCGAGTTTGCTTTCAAAATGCATCGGAACGGATTCAAAATTCATCTCAATCGATATTCCTGTAGGTGAGGGTGTTAAAATCGAAACTCTCGAAATCGGGAGGAGTTTTGCGAACTACATAGTTGAGCTGGGTAGAAGATTGGGGCTCACGACGACGGCAACACTTACTGATGGTTCACAACCTCTGGGAAAAGCTGTTGGGCCTGCTCTGGAAGCAAAGGAGATTCTTGAAATTCTTGAGTCTGGAAATGCAGAAAATCCTTTAGTAGACAAGGCCCTTAGCTTTGCTGGTATTCTCTTTGAAATGACGGGCATAGCGGGAGATGGGTATGGCTATGCGAAGAAAATTTTTGAGAGTGGAAAAACGCTTGAGAAGTTCAGAGAAATAATCGCTGCACAGGGGGGAAATGAGAAGATAAGGGCTGAAGATATTCCGATTGGGGATAAGACTTTTACAATTACATCCAGCAGAAGTGGGATAGTGAGAAGAATTAACCTGAAGGCTGTAAACGAAGTTGCAAGATCTGCTGGTGCTCCGAAGGATAAGGGGGCTGGAGTGTATATACATAAGAAAAGGGGGGATGTTGTTAAGGCGGGAGATCCCCTTCTGACGATATATGCCGAGAAGGAATGGAAGCTTGACAATGCAATTGAAACTGCAACAATGAAAAAACCGCTGGAAGTTTCTGGAGTAATCATAGAAAAGTTCAAGGGGGGTTATTGATGATTCTGAGAACTATGCTTCTTCCAATAAAGTCTGGAAGACCTAATGTTGCTCTGAATGAAGTGGATGCGGACGAGCTTGGTGTATTTGAGGGAGATCGAGTTCAAGTAAAATACGGAAGAAAAAGAGGTAACTTTACTGTCCAGATAGCAAAAGAGATCGTCCCACAGGGATATATTGGAGTGACAGACTTTGTTTTAAAAGAACTCGCTCTTGAAGCTGGTCTGGAAGTTGATGTAACCCCCACAAGGAAGCCGAAAAGTGTGGAGTTCATAAAGAAAAAAGTGGAAGCAAAAAAGCTTGAGCAAGAAGAGATTAGAGCGATAGTTTTTGATATCGTAAACAACACTCTTAGCGATATAGAGATCGCCTCATTTGTGATATCATCGATGCTTCGTGGAATGGATTTTGACGAAATCGAATGGCTCACAAGAGCGATGATTGAAAGCGGTGAAAGACTTCACTTTGATAAGGGAACAGTTGTAGATAAGCACAGCATTGGAGGAGTTCCAGGAAACAAGATATCGCTCATAATAGTCCCAACAGTTGCTTCAGCTGGACTTCTTATTCCGAAAACCGCGAGTAGAGCAATAACTTCTGCAAGTGGAACCGCCGATACGATGGAAGTTCTTGCCGATGTGAATCTGAGCATAGAAGAAATAAGGGAGATCACGGAGAGAGTTGGTGGGGTTATAGCGTGGGGCGGAGCTACAAATATAGCTCCTGCAGATGACAAGATAATTAGAGTTGAACATCCACTTTCGATCGACCCTCGCCCCCAGCTTCTTGCAAGCGTAATGGCCAAAAAAGGTGCTATCGGGGCAAAGCATGTTGTTATCGATATCCCTTACGGTGAGGGAGCAAAAATAGAAAGTGGTGAAAAAGCCAGATCACTTGCAAACGATTTCATAGAGCTTGGAAAAAGACTTGGCCTTGATGTTGTATGTGCACTAACTTACGGCGGACAGCCAATTGGCAGGGCAGTTGGACCTGCTTTAGAGGCAAAAGAGGCATTAAAAGCGATGGAAGAACGAAAAGGTTCAGCGAGTCTGCTTGAAAAATCTCTCGGAATCGCGGGACTTTTATTTGAGATGACGGGCATAGCGGGAGATGGGTATGGCTATGCGAAGAAAATTTTTGAGAGTGGAAAAACGCTTGAGAAGTTCAGAGAAATAATCGCTGCACAGGGGGGAAATGAGAAGATAAGGGCTGAAGATATTCCGATTGGGGATAAGACTTTCACAATTACCTCGAGATTCGAAGGGGCGGTTGTTGCCGTAAACAATAAGGCGATTGTTAGAATTGCAAGATCTGCTGGTGCTCCGAAGGATAAGGGGGCTGGAGTGTATATACATAAGAAAAGGGGGGATGTTGTTAAGGCGGGAGATCCCCTTCTGACGATATATGCCGAGAAGGAATGGAAGCTTGACAATGCAATTGAAACTGCAAGATCCGAGCCCCCAATTCTCGTTTCCGGTATGATATTGGAGGTATATGGGAAGAGATAGGAGGTGTGAAAATGATAGAAGTTTTGGACGGGCTTAAAGATGTAATCGCATGTGAAAGTAAGATTTCGAGAATAGAGCTGATAGGTGATAAGGCTATTCTGGAATATCGGGGCTACGATATCAGAGATCTGGCGAAATACGCAACATACGAGGAAGTCGCGTATTTGTTACTTTATGGAGAGTTGCCAAAGAAGTATGAACTCCAAGACTTCAGGATCGAGCTTGCTGAAAGGAGAGAGTTGCCTCCACAGATTATAGGACTGCTGACTCATTTACCCCAATACACGCATCCAATGGTCGTTCTAAGAACTGCAACAAGCTATCTTGGTTCTTTGGACAAAGCCAAAGATTTAAAGACACGAGAAGAAAATCTGGAAAAGGCAAAGAATTTGATTGCAAAGTTTCCAACCATAGTGGCTTACTACCACAGAATAAGACTTGGCAAAAACTTAATCCCGCCAACACTTGAGTTAAGCCATGCTGGGAATTTTCTCTACATGATGAACGGACTTGAACCTTCAAAAATTGCTGAAAAAGCTCTGGATACAGATTTAATTTTACATGCAGAACATGAACTCAACGCATCAACCTTCGCAGCAAGAGTTGCAGCCTCAACGCTTGCAGACATGTATGCATGCGTAGTAGCTGCGACTGGAACTTTAATGGGCCCCCTGCACGGTGGTGCAGCACAGGAAGTGATGAAGATGTTAAGAGAAGTTGCAACTCCGAGGAGAGCTGAAGAATACGTTAAAAAGAAACTTGAGAAGGGAGAAAAGCTAATGGGCTTTGGGCATAGGATTTACAAGCACGTTATAGATCCAAGAGCCGTAATTCTCAGAGAGCTTGCAATGGAGTTGTCCAAGGCAGGAAATCCGATTTGGTTTGAGATAAGTGAGGCAATAGCTGAAAATGCGTATAAATACAAGAAACTCCTCCCCAACGTGGACTTCTACTCTGCAAGCGTTTACGCAAACCTGGGAATTCCTGATGATCTGTTTGTAAACATTTTCGCAATGGGAAGAATTAGCGGATGGCTTGCACACATAATCGAGCAATATGAGAATAATAAGCTGATAAGGCCGAGAGCCAAATATATTGGGGAAGTTGAAAGAAAATACGTGCCTATCGATCAAAGATAAATATTTTTTATAAAATTATTTGAGCAGAAATGCAAATGATTTTTAAGCCCACGGCAACCGAGAAATGATGGAGTTGCTTGTATACATAGACGGAAAATTTGTTCCGGAAAGTGAGGCGAAGATCAGCGTCTTTGACCACGGCTTTCTTTACGGTGATGGAGTTTTCGAAGGCATAAGAGCCTACGATGGCAAGGTTTTCAGACTCAGAGAGCACATAGACAGGCTTTATGACTCTGCAAGAGCTATAAATCTGGAGATTCCGCACACCAAGGAAGAGTTCGAAAAGATAATCCTCGAAACGCTCAGAAGGAACAAACTCAGGGATGCCTACATAAGGCCCATTGTGTCTCGAGGGGTTGGAGATCTTGGCCTTGATCCGAGAAAGTGCAAAAAACCCACGGTAATTGTAATAACAAAACCATGGGGCAAACTTTACGGAGATCTATACTCCAAGGGGCTGAAAGCTGTTACCGTTGCGGTTCGCAGAAATTCTTTCGATGCCCTACCGCCCAACATAAAGTCCTTGAATTATTTAAACAACGTTCTTGCAAAGATAGAGGCGAACGTTAAGGGTGGAGATGAGGCAATCTTTTTGGACAGGAATGGATATGTCTCCGAAGGGAGTGGGGATAACATCTTCGTCGTAAAGAGGGGTAAGATAACAACTCCACCTACAATTAACAATCTACGCGGAATTACAAGGGACGTGGTAATAGAGATAATCAATCGCCTTGGAATTCCATTTTCAGAGGCAAATCTTGGTCTTTACGATCTTTACACTGCAGACGAGGTGTTTGTAACGGGAACTGCTGCAGAAGTTGCACCGATTGTTGAAATAGACGGAAGAATCATAGGCGACGGAAAGCCAGGAAAGATTACTAAGCTGATAATGGAGGAATTTGAAAAAGTGACAAAGACTGAGGGAGTACCGATATATGAGTGAACTTTTCACTCTTATCGTTGAGCTCGAAGATAAACCGGGGCAGCTTTTAAAGGTTCTTGAACCGATAGCCAGGAATGGTGGAAACATAGTGGGAATATTCCATCAGAGGGGAAAAAAGACTCCGCTTAACCGAATTCCTGTAGAGATTTCCTTCACCGCAGACTCAAAAAAAGCTGAAAAAATTATTGCAGAACTGCAAAAAGAAGTCTTAGTCAGGAGATTCGGAGAACTAAGAACGGCAGGAGTTTCTTTATTGCTTATTGGCCACATAATTCACACTGATGTTAGCGATACGATTCAGAGAGTCGATAATAGCGATGCTGAGTGCGTTGAGCTCAACGTTACAATGCCAGAGCGTAGTGAGCCCTCAACCGCAATGATAACAATAACAGCAAAGAGTGAACAAGCTCTGCAAAAAGCATTGGAGAGAGTGAAGGAGATTTGTAAGGAGAAGGGTATCATGGTAATAGA
Organism: Archaeoglobaceae archaeon; assembly: GCA_038734275.1. NCBI lineage: Archaea > Methanobacteriati > Methanobacteriota > Archaeoglobi > Archaeoglobales > Archaeoglobaceae > Archaeoglobaceae archaeon. The sequence continues at coordinate 73,072 of JAVYOO010000007.1, read as the reverse complement.
ACCGATAAATGATGAGATATGATAAAAATAGCGATCATAGGCTTTGGAACTGTTGGACAGGGCGTTGCAGAACTTTTGATCAGTAAAAGAGAGGAGATTAAGAAGAAAATTGGTGATTTCAGAGTTGTGGCAATTGCAGATCTTACTGGATCAATATCGGGAGACTTCAGCCTTGAAGAAGTTCTTGAAATAAGAAAGAGGACTGGAAGATTGCCCAGCGAAAGAAGTGCAATGGAGATCGCTGAGGAGGCGGACTACGACGTGATGATCGAGGTTACAACGACGAGGCTGGATGAAGAGGGAATCGCATACATGAAAACCGCCCTTAAGAGGGGAGCAAGTGTAATAACGAGCAATAAGAGTATTGCAGTCGATTTAGAAGGTTTGTTGAGACTTGCAGAAAGAAATAATGCAAAGCTCATGTATGAAGCAACCGTTGGAGGAGTAATGCCGATTATAAGACTTTTAAACAGCTACTTGGCTCTTTGTGAAATCCTGGGGGTTAGGGGAATTTTGAACGGCACATGCAACTACATTTTGACAAGAATGGAGGAAGAGAAGTTACCCTACCACCAGATACTTAGTGAAGCCCAGGAAATGGGGATCGCGGAAGCTAATCCAAAAGCAGATGTGGAAGGAATTGATGCGGGCATAAAGCTCGTTATCTTGGCAAACACAATTGGAATTCCCGCAAAGTTTAAAGATGTGGAAATACATGGAATAACAAAAATTACTCCCCAGGCATTTAGCGTTGCAATGTTGAAAGGCTACACGATCAGGCTGATTGCAGAAGTCAGCAAAAAAAATCTCAAAGTATCTCCAAGGCTCGTGCCAATAAACAGTCCACTTGCGATCAAAGGAACCATGAACGCTGCAATGATAAAAACTGATACCGCAGGAGACATATTTGTAGCCGGAAGAGGAGCAGGAAAGTTTGAAACCGCGACCGCAATCCTTTCAGATTTATATGAATTGGTTAGAACCCACTAAGATTTTTATTGTCCTTTGTTTTTTACTTTACGCCTGTCGTTTAGACTTGAAGGCAAGGATTGTTCCAAACAGAGTATGGAAGTTAATGTTAGTGGCAACAATCCCGATAACAGCATATCAGATCTATGAAGTTGCAATTTTAAACAGGACCATTCTTTTTCTGGCCCTCTTTGGTGTTATTTTCATCGTTCTACTCGCATATCTGCTCTATCGAATGAATGCCTATGGTGGAGCTGACGCAAAAGCTCTAATGTGCTTGGCAGTAATCTTTCCACTATACCCCGACTTTTGGGGATTTCCAATAATAAATAAGGGTTTTGGTATCTTTGCCTTTTCCGTTTTATCGAATTCTGTGATTTTTGCTCCGATCATGATGTTTGGATTGCTCTTCAGAAATCTCATTATGGAAGGACCGCGTGGTTTTTTAAAGACGCCACTTTACTACATCGCCGGCTACAGAATCCCCATTGAAAAGATACACTTTCACAACCTTTTTGAATTTTTAGACGAGAAAGGGAATCTAAAAAGAGTTCGAAGAGCGGTGGAACCAAGCGAAGAGATGATTTCAAGGCTTAAAAAATACAAAATTGAAAAAGTCTGGGTCACTCCCGCATTGCCATTCATTATTTTCATAACTTTTGGCTATGCAATTGCAATCGTCTTCGGAGACATTCTCTTTTTCTTGCTAAGCATGATTCTCTGAAATCTTTTCATAGCACGCTTCGTAAAGCTCTATTTTCATTTTCAACAATTTGAAGACATCTAAATCTGTTTCAATTTTCTTGCCACATAGCTTAAGACACTTCTGTTCACATCCTGAACTTCTCTCACGAAAATAAAATAAATCGCAGAATCGATCAAACTCTCCAATTGGCAAATTTAAAAAGCAGATGTTGCAACGGATATGTATGCACTGGGCGGACGTCATAGCATCCGAGCTTATTGAAATTTCAAGCTTTCATAGGATAGCCACGGGGATTTCTCCATCCGGGCATATTCATCTTGGAAATTTAAGAGAAATGGTAACTGCAGATGCTGTAAGAAGAGCTTTAATCGATGCTGGTGGTAAAGCGGAGATGATCTACATTGCAGATGACATGGACCCCCTTAGACGAAGATACCCCTTCTTGCCAGAAAGATACTCTGAATATGTAGGAATGCCACTTTGCAATATTCCAGATCCTTTAGGCTGCCATGAAAGTTACTCGGAGCACTTCCTACAGCCTTTTCTGGAATCCTTAGATATTCTTGGAATTCCAGTTGAAGTCAAAAGGGCCAGTGAGATGTATAAGCAAGGGCTTTATGAATCTGCAATAAAAACATCCCTTCTCGAGAAAGAAAAAGTAGCCCAGATCATTAGAGAAGTTACGGGAAGAGAACTTGAAGATGACTGGTATCCATTTATGCCCCTCTGTGAGAACTGTGGGAGAATTAACAGCACTTCTGTAACAGGATTCGACGATCATTGGGTCTATTATTCTTGCAAATGTGGTCACTCTGGCAGGGCAAGTTATAAGGGCGGTGGAAAGCTAAGCTGGCGTCTTGACTGGGTTGCAAGATGGAAAATACTGAAGATTACATGTGAACCTTTTGGCAAAGACCATGCAGCAGCCGGTGGTAGCTACGACACCGGTAAAAGGCTCGCAAAAGAGATATTCGACTATCCTCCACCTTATCCAGTTCCATACGAGTGGATACATCTAAAGGGAAAAGGAGCGATGAAAAGCTCAAAAGGAATCGTTATACCGGTTCGAGAGTTTATAGAAGCTATCCCGCCGGAAATTGTAAGATACATTATAATCAGAGTTAAACCAGAAAGGCACATAGACTTCGACCCCGGATTTGGTCTTCTCGAAATCATCGATGAGTTCGAGGAAAAGATTTTGGAGAGGGATCGAAGTGTCCAGCTAAGCCTTGTAAAAGAAGTGAAGTATTCTGAAGTTCCATTTAGACACCTGATCGTTGTTGGACAGATTGCCAATTGGGATCTTGAAAAAGTTCTGGAGATTCTCGAAAGAAACGGATATAAACGTGACTTGATTTTTGAGGATGTTGAAAGGCGATTAAAATACTGCAAAGTCTGGCTTGAAAAATATGCTCCCTCCAATTTGAAATTTGAGCTTATAAAGGGAAAGGTCGAGCTAAGTGATGAGGAGAAGAGATTCATAGAAAGATACTCACAAAGACTCGAGGAGACAATGAATGCTGATGAAATACATACACTCGTTTATGAAGTTGCAAAAGAACTTGGTATTGATGCAAACAAGGCTTTCAAAGCAATTTACAAGATCCTAGTTGGCAAAGAACAGGGGCCAAGAGTTGGCTACTTTATAAAATCTCTCGGAGTTGAGTGGGTGAAGAAGAGATTCCATGAAGCGTATTGAAGCTGGAAGCTACTACAGCTACCTGCCAGAAGGGTGCAAGCTTTGCAGGCGTGGGGCTAAGCTCGTTTTATTCATAACTGGACTCTGCAATAATTCATGTTTTTACTGTCCGATTTCGAAAGAGAAAAAAGGAAAAGACGTTATTTTTGCAAACGAAAGAGAAGTTAGGAGCTTTGATGATTTCATTGCTGAAGTTGAGCTTATGAGCGCAGAAGGTGTTGCGATCACAGGCGGAGAACCACTGCTAAAGCTTGAAAGAGTCTTAGAGTTCACCAGACTTTCCAATAAACTTGGTCTTCACGTCCATCTATACACATCGATCCCCGCAAACGAGAGGGTGCTAAAAAGGTTAAAAGTTGATGAGATCAGATTTCATCCTCCTGAATTAAGCAACCCAGAGTTTTACGAAGAATCTATAAAAATTGCAAAAAAAATTGGTATCGATGCCGGTTTTGAAATCCCGGCGATAAGATTTGAACCCAAAATTGTTGAAATCGCTAACAGGAATGATGCTTTTTTGAACCTAAACCAGCTTGAGGCAAGTGAGACAAATTGGGCAGAACTAGAGAAAAGAGGTTTTAAGATTGTGGACTACTATGTCGAATGCCCTGAAATCGTGAAATCGTTCGAAAGAGTAAATAAATTCCACTATTGCAGTGCAAAGTTCAAGGATTCAGCACAATTTCGCAGAAGACTCATAAGAATGGCAATGAACCATCCTGATTTTTACCTTGTAACAAGAGACGGGACCCTTCTTTGCTGTAGAATAGAAGGAGATCTAAAAAAAGCGAGGGATGTCTTAAAAGCTTCAGGCTTCGATTTTTCCGTTTTTGATGACTGTATAGAGACTTCTATAGATGTCGCAGAGAATGAAAAACTTAGAGAAGCTTTAATATCTGCGGGCTGTAAGGTTTACCTTGTGGAGAGATACCCAACTGTTAACAGAACTTTGATAGAAGTTACACAGGTTTAGATATGGTAGAAGTAGCAGAAAGAGTTAAGGCATACTTAGAGAGGGACAAAACGGGAATAAGAAAAGATTTGCTCCTAATCCTACTTCAAGGTGGGAAATACACTACTTCTGAAATCTATGAAATTTTGAAGAAAAAAGGCTACGATATTAACCAAAAAGGCGTTTCAGCCATGATTGGGATAATTGGATCCCGTGTCGGGATTATTAAAAGTGAGGGTGGTGACAAAAAGAGATATTATCTGAAAAAAGAATACATTCAATTGGTGAGGGAGATAGTTGAAGCCAATTCATAAGATCTACGAAATTAAATTGCTAAGGACCGTATCAAAAGGTGAGATTCCGAAACACGTAGCCATTATAATGGATGGAAACAGAAGGTTTGCTAAGAAAAAAGGTCTAATGGAGTTTATGGGTCACGAATTTGGAACAAAGAAAGCTGAAGAAGTTCTTGATTGGTGTTGGGAACTCGGAGTAAAGATGCTTACACTTTATGCATTCTCAACTGAGAACTTCAAGAGGAGCGAAATTGAGAAAAGAAACATCTTCCAGATCTTCGAAAGGGAGCTTAAGAGACTTCTTAATGATAAAAAAACCTATGAAAGACAGGTTAAGGTTAAAATCATTGGAAGAAAAGATTTGCTACCTGAAAACCTGCAGAAGCTTATTGAAGAAGTGGAGATTGCTACAGCCAAGCATGATAAATGTTTTCTAAATGTTGCGGTTGCATATGGTGGCAGGCAAGAGTTAATAGATGCGACCAAGAAAATAGTAGAGAGAGTAAAAAGAGGAGAGTTGATGCCCGAAGAAATTGACGAGAAAATTGTCAACGAAAGTCTGTACAACAGCCACGAGCTCTACTCAAAGGTTGATATAATCATAAGGAGTGGTGGAGAGCAAAGGCTTTCGAATTTTCTGCCATGGCAGACCGCAAACAGCGTGGCTTACTTCTGTGATGTTTATTGGCCCGAATTCCGAAAGATAGATCTTCTAAGAGCTATAAGAGAGTGGCAGAGGAGGAGAGCATGTCAAAAAAGCTGATGTATGAATTCAAAAGGAAGCTTGAAGAGCTTGACAGCTATCGTGGTAAGGGAACTGAGCTTATAACTCTCTACATCCCGCCAGACAAGAACATAGCGGACATTGCAAATCAGCTCAGAGAAGAGCTCAGCCAAGCTTCGAACATTAAGTCAAAGCAAACGAGGACTAACGTGATCACAGGACTTGAGGCAATCCTCAATAGATTGAAGCTATACAGAAAACCCCCAGAGCATGGGATGGTAATACTGAGCGGTCTTGTCACCATCGACGGCAAGGAAAAGCACATAACCGAGATCATCGAACCTCCAGAGCCAGTTCCACTCTACAAGTATCATTGCGACTCCAAATTCTACTTAGAGCCATTAAAGGACATGCTAAGAGAAAAGAAGCTTTATGGGCTGATCGTTCTTGACAGAAGAGAAGCAACGATTGGATTGTTGAAGGGGCGAAGAATAGAAGTTCTCGACTACGATACTTCAATGGTGCCGGGAAAGCACAGACAGGGCGGGCAGAGCAGTGTTCGCTTTGAAAGACTGAGAGAGATCGCAATTCACGAATTCTACAAGAAAGTAGGCGAAATGGCAACAAATGCGTTCTTGCCGCACAAGGACAAGCTTGTAGGAATTCTGATCGGCGGTCCTTCGCCTACAAAGGATGAATTCTATCAGGGAGAATATCTGCATCACGAACTGCAAAGAAAGGTGCTCGGGCTTTTCGACGTTGGCTACACAAGCGAGAGCGGACTTTACGAGCTTGTTGACAAAGCCAAGGATTTGCTGTCTGAAGTAGATCTTGTTCGGGAAAAGAACTTGATGAGTCGCTTCCTATACGAGATCTCAAGAGACGGACTTGCGGTTTATGGCGAAGAGGAGATAAGAAGATACTTAGAGCTTGGAGCGGTAGACACCTTGCTTATTTCAGAAGATCTCCGCCTTGAGAGAGTCCGCTACCGATGCCCAACGTGCGGAGAAGAGAAGGTTGTGACCTTAAAGGATAAGGCAGTTTCAAGGCAGATATGCGAAAAGGATGGAGTTGAAATGGAAGAAGTCGAGAGAATTGATGTGGTCCTTGAGCTTTCGGGAATTGCTGAGAGAATGAACACGAAGGTTGAGTTTTTGTCCACGGAGACTGAAGAAGGAGAAGTCCTATTAAAGGCATTCGGTGGGATTGCGGGAATTCTGAGGTATAAGCCTAAGTAAGTTTTTACCGATATACTTATATCTTTCAAGGAGTAATTAAGCTATGGGGAGAGTAAAAACAAGCGTATACGTCGATTCTGAACTATGGCAGAATTTGAAAAGAAGGGCTTATGAGGAAAATAAAGATTTGAGCGATCTGATAGAAGAACTAATTGCGGAAAAAAATTTCATTGGGCGTTGAAAAAAAGCTCGAAAGTTTAATCTCATTGGATTCTGAAATTGATTTCAGACCGATAAAAGCAAAGAGTGCTTTAAGCAAGCTTGTAAGGGAGATGAGAGATGAAAGAGACCAGATACTACTTGGACAGTAGTGCAATAGTCAAGAGATACATCGAAGAAGAGAATAGCGACATCGTCTCTGAAATCTACCGGGAAGCCTATAAAGGAATTTCAAAAATTTCATTCAGCATTTGGAACGTTGGCGAAGTTTTGGGCGTGCTTGACAGAGCTAAAAGAATCGGAGCTCTCGATGAAAAGGATTATGAAATTGCAAGGAACAATTTTCTCGCGGAACTACTAAGAATGAAAAAGCTAAGGCTTATAGAACTCGTAAATCTTTTTAATTCAATAATCGTCCAGTGTTGGGATTTGATGGAAAAATACCATGTTTCTCAGGCTGATGCTCTCCAGCTCGTGTCCGCTCGAGTTTCTAAAGCTAATCTCTTTTACACCGCAGACAAAAAATTGCATGAAATAGCGATCAAAGAGAAGCTTGATTCCAAACTTGTTTGAAAATTATCTTTTAAAGCTCTTTCTACTGCTTCGAGTTTAAAGCAATATTTATTTAACCTTCTGCCTTTCCAATAACATGGTTTCAGTAGAGGACGTTTACCATGTCGCACGCCTTGCAAAGCTCATGATCTCCGAAAATGAGGCGGAAAAATTTCGAAAGGAATTCGAAGATATTTTAAGCTACTTCAATATCCTCGACGAGATAAGCGAAGAAGTGAAGCCAACATTCCACGTTCTCGAAATCAGAAACGTTTTTAGAGAAGATTTAGCCAAGAAAGGGCTCGATCAGGACTCTGCTTTAAAGAATGCGCCGAGAAAGGAGGAAGGATACTTTGTAGGACCAAAGGTGGTTGAGTGAAGCTTGCTGAATGGCGAAAGCTTGTCGAAGAGAATGGATGCCTTGAAACAATTAGCAAAATGCTTGAGAGAATTGAGAAAAGCAAACTAAATGCCTATATCACGGTTTGCAAAAAAGAAAGCCTGCAGAAGGCTGAAGAATACGATAAGGGCAAGGTTAAGGGCAGACTCGCTGGAGTGCCCGTTGCGGTAAAGGATAACATAACCACTAAGGGGATAAGAACCACCTGTGCTTCAAAAATGCTGTCCAATTACGTTCCAGTTTTCGATGCCCATGTTGTTGAAAGGCTCAAGGCGGAAGGGGCGATAATAATTGGTAAAACCAACATGGATGAATTCGGGATGGGGACCACTACCGAAACTTCCTACTTTGGAGTCGTTAGAAATCCCTACGACCTCAACAGGGTTGCTGGTGGTAGCAGTGGCGGAAGTGCTGCGGTTCTTGCTAATGATGAGGCAGTTTTAGCTTTGGGTAGCGACACTGGAGGTAGCATAAGATGCCCCGCAAGCTTTTGCGGTGTTTACGGGCTCAAGCCAACATATGGGCTTGTGTCGAGATTTGGATTAATTCCCTACGCGAATTCGCTTGAACAAATTGGACCGATGGCAAATAGCATTGAAGACCTCATTCTGCTTCTCGAAGTGATTGCGGGAAAGGACGAAAGGGATTCAACAAATGCGGGGAGAAGCTTTGAATTCAGAGAAGTCGAGAATCTAAGGATTGGGGTTGTTAAAAACATGTCCGCTGAAGAGCAGATTATGGACAGGTTTTTTGACGCACTTAATGGCTTTGAATACGAAGAAATCGAGCTACCATCGCTCAAATACGCCTTGTCTGCCTACTACATAATTGCAATGAGCGAGGCTTCATCAAATCTCGCAAGATACGATGGTGTTCGTTATGGCTTCAGCGTTCCAGAACTAACTTCTTGGAGCGATTACTTCTCGAGAGTTCGTGCAGAAGGTTTCGGCGAGGAAGTGAAACGCAGAATCATGCTTGGAAGCTATGCTCTCTCAGCAGGCTATTATGGAAAATACTACCTTAAGGCTTTGAAGGCAAGAACACTTATCATTGAGGATTTCAGAAATGCATTCGCAAAATTCGACGTTCTTGTTTCGCCTACGATGCCAACCCTGCCCTTCAGAATTGGAGAACTCAAGGACCCGCTTACAATGTATAAAATGGACGTAAACACTGTTCCAGTCAACCTTGCTGGACTTCCAGCTTTGAACATTCCTTTGGGCTTCATTAAGGGTCTTCCGGTTGGAATGCAGGTTATAGGGAACTACTTTGAAGAGAGTAAGCTAATCAGTTTTGCAAAGAAATTGGAGGCAAAATGAGGCTCAAGCTTTTGGTTGGCAATACCGAGATATCGGTTTTAAAAGGCTCCGCTGTGCCCATATTTTACATTCACGGCTCCGGCGGTGATGCTGAGATATGGACAAAGCAATTAGAAGAAATTGGTGGCTATGCAATTGACTTGCCCAATCATGGGCTAAGCGGAAATGCTGAAATCCGCACCATCGATGACTACGCCTATTTTGTTGCTGAAACGATAAAGATTGTTTCAGGAAGGGGAATTGTTGTTGGTCACAGCCTTGGCGGAGCAATTGCTCAAAAAATATTTCTGAACCATAGAGAGACCGTTCTTGCTCTCGTTCTCGTTGGAACAGGAGCGAGATTGCGGGTGCTTCCCAAAGTCCTTGAAGGTTTGAAGGAAATGCCTTCAGAAACTGCAAAATTCATGGCTGACATGGCTTTTCACAGAAAAGAGTTTGTTGAGCTGTTCGCCAAGTTATTTGAAGCAAGAGCTGAAATTTTGCTAAAAGATTTAATGCTTTGCAATGAATTCGACCTTCTCGAAGACTATAAGGCTGGAAATATAAAATTCGATGTTCCAACGCTTGCAATCGTCGGAGAGAACGATTTTCTAACGCCTGTGAAGTATTCGCAGTTCTTCATACAATATGGGGCTGAGGTAAGGATTATAAAAAACGCTGGACACATGGTTATGCTCGAAAATCCCGAAGATTTCAATGCAGAGCTCAAAAACTTTATTAGCTTAGTAAAAAATTCCTATGGTAAAGATTGATGCTCCAAAAGTTATAACGTTGATTGCTATCATAATCTCGACTTCAACTCTATTCTTGCCAGTGATGAGCATCGAATTCAGGCAAATGACCTTACTTGACTTCGCAATGAACCCTTACTTGAGACTTGCTGTCTTTCTGGCATTTCTATCAGCCATTCTTGGGCTATATAAAGCAAGATTTAATTTAATTGCAGGGTCTTTAATGCTCTGCTTTTTCCTTTTCCTGAGCTTTTCGAAGATGCACTCACCTGAGTATCTCGCAGGATACTGGTTGCTCCTTATGAGCTCGTTTTTATTTTTTGGTGCTTACTTATTAAGGAAGCTTCAGCGGAAAGCTTATTAATTAAACTCAAAAATAAAATCATGCTCGGGGTAATTGAAAGACTTAGAGACGAAAAAATTGCCTTCTCCACGGACTATGAGGATTTAATAGCATATTGCAAGGACTTTAATCCACTTCACCAGCTAAAGATTCTAAAAAAAGCTACTCCAGCACTTCCCGAAGTTGTCGTATTTCCGAAGTCTGTAGAAGAGGTTTCAAGGGTTTTAAAAATTGCCAACGAACTTAAAGTTCCAGTTTACGTCTTTGGCGGGGCAAGTGGGGTCATAGATTCTGCAACGCCTTACGAGGGCGGAATTGCACTTTCAACGCTCGCATTGGACTGGGTTGAGATTGACGAAGAGAACATGCTCGTAACCGCTGGAGCGGGTGTTATTGGTGGCAGGCTGGAAAAACTGCTTAACCACAGGGGTTTCAGTCTCAGGCATATCCCACAGAGTCTTTTTTGCTCAACTGTCGGCGGATGGGTTGCAACTGCTTCAAGCGGTCAATTCTCCACAGGCTACGGCAACATTGAGAATCTTCTGGTTTCGCTAAAGGTTGTGCTCCCAAATGGAGAAATACTTGAAGAAAGAAAGACACCGAGAAGGGCGGGAATTGATTTAAAAAAGCTTTTTGTCGGCAGTGAGGGCTTGTTGGGGGTTATTGCAGAAGTCACGATGAAAATTTTTGAATTGCCCAAAGAAGTTGTGAAGCTATCCTTTGAATACAATAGCATCGAATCAGCTCTTGAAGATGCAAAAAAGTTTTTAAAGTTAAAGCCAGCGCTCATGCGGATTTTTGACGACGAAGAAACACTTAGATACTTTGACAGCGAGTCTTTCAGTCTTATTTTGATTTTTGAAGGAGAGAATGCAAAAAAACAGGCTGAAAAGGCAAAAGAAATCTCTTCAGGCATTGAAGTCGAAGGCTATGCGGATTTATGGCTTGAGAAGAGATTTGATGTCTCAGATATTTCGAAAATTGGGATTCTTGGCTTTATTTTTGACACAATTGAGGTATCTTGTTTCTGGAATTCCGCTTCCAAGCTTTACAAAGCAGTAATCGAAGCTATCAGGAGCGTTGAAGGAACTGTGACAGCATCAGCACATGCATCGCATTTCTACGACAGTGGGCTCTGTTTTTACTTCACCTTTGCTGGCTTTCCTTCAGAACCTGAGGAATATTACAGAGAGGTCTGGCAAAAAGCCATAACCGCTTCTCTGCAAAATGGAGGCAATATTACGCACCACCATGGGATTGGAAGGCTTAGAAAGGCTTGGCTAAGGGATGAGTTCGGAAGCTATCTTAGTTTCCTAAAAGAGCTCAAGCTTCTTGTTGATAAAAACAACATAATGAACAGAGGTGTTTTTCCATGAATCCAAAATTCATAATGAGAATTCTTGAAAAAACGGACTTAAAGACTAAACTTAGACTTGCAAAAGTCATCACAAAGCTTGGCAGTGGTGACGATATTGTTAAATGCATGCTCTGCCCGAACATGTGCCTATACGCATGTCCTGTTTTTGATGTAGAGAGAAGACTTACAGTTTCACCTTCCGTAAAGTCAAGAATTGCTTATTTTGGCGGAAATGAGGCAATATATCACTGTCTTCCATGCGATGCGTGCAAAGAAAACTGCAAAATGGAAATAAGCGTTAATGACAATCTGAGAAATCTTAGGAGCGGAAAGTATGCCGAAAAAATCGATTCATGGCTTTCAAAAATCTCAAAGAAGATCGATGAAAGAGAGGGAAGAATTTTATACTTCCCTGGTTGCAGAACATTCGAAGCCAAGCTTTTTGAGCCGACTTTGGAATATCTCGAAAAGATTGGAATCGATTTCGCAGTCAACTCGGACATAATTTGCTGTGGAATGCCCTACTTCGAGTTGGGCGACAAAAGGTATTCTGAACACTTCTCAAAGTTGAAAAAAGTTGCTTCGCAATATGAGATGGTGATAAGCAACTGTCCACACTGCGTTTACACAATGAAGGGGCTTGGAATAAAAGCGGAGCACATGTTAAGCGTTACGAAGCCATTAAAGATTGGTGGAAGCATTTCATACCATGACCCCTGCATTGTGGCAAGAAAGTTGGGGTTGGTTGAAGAACCAAGGGAATTCCTAAAGGCATGTGGATTTGAGCTCATCGAACCCGCTTTTAGTGGCAGACAGACAGCATGCTGTGGATACGGCGGAGTTTACAGACTGCTATATTCTGAGAATGCGGAAAAAATAGCTGAAAGAAGAAGAAAACAATTCGAATCCGAGATTATTACCGCCTGTCCCGCATGCAAAAAAGCTTTGAATGCTAAAGATCTCGTTGAAATTGTTCTGGAGGTGCTCTAATGATTGCGGTCATCGACGCTGGAACTACGAACATTAAGCTCGCTGTTTACGATGATAAGCTTTTAGAACTCAGAAAGGAGCCAATTGTAAAGAATTGCCCATATCCTGGATGGGTGGAAATCGATGTCGAGGACCTTGCAAGAAAAGCCAAAACAATGGCGGACTATGCAATCGACAAATATGGAGTTGAGGCAATAGGTATAACGAATCAGAGAGCCACAATCGTTTTATGGGATGAAAAAACTGGCAAGGCGGTTTTTCCGGCAATTGGCTGGCAGGACTCCAGAGCTCTTGGGGTTGCGATTAGACTGAATAGTAATTTTAAGATCAGGATTGGAAAAGTTCTTGGAAAGCTCGTTCAGAATTCAGCGAGCATTATTCCTGCTATAAAGAAAAAAAGGACTGCAAAGTGGTTGATGTCAGTTGCGGACTTTTCATTCAACCCAACTCATTCCAGCGTTAAACTTCGCTGGCTTCTCGATCAGATAAAGAAACCCGAAAATTACAAGCTCAAAACAGGCACTATAGACAGCTGGCTGATCTATAAGCTGACTGGCGAGCATTTAACAGACTATTCAAATGCGGGAGCGACTGCGTTGTTTGATCCGTTCAAACTTGAATGGAGCAAAACGATCATGGAACTCGTTGAAATCGAGGAAGAACTTTTGCCAAAGGTTGTTGAAAGCGATCAAGTTTTTGGAGAATACAGAAATGTGCCCATAACAGGCGTCATAGCGGATCAATCCGCTTCGCTATACTCCCTGGGCTGTTGGGAAAGAGGAGAGCTTAAAGTTACAAATGGAACTGGAAGCTTTGTAGATCTTAACGTTGGTGAAGAAGCTGAAGTCTTTCCAAAGCTTTTGCCCCTAATTGCCTGGAAGCTTAAGGGGGAGAAGAGGTTCATGCTTGAAGGTATGCTATATTACAGTGGCTCCGCGGTTGAGCTTTTTAAAGAGCTCGGAATCGTTAAAGACGTAAAGGAAACTTCCGAGCTTGCATTCTGCTCTAAGAACTGCCTTTACCTTGTTCCCTCATTCGTTGGTCTTGGAACGCCACACTACAAAGCAATTCCCGGGCTCCTTTATGGGCTCACAAACAGCATGCGAAAAGAAGATCTGATCAGGGCTTTGCTTGAGTCGATAGCATTCAGAATTGCAGAAATAGTGGAACTAATGAAAAAGCTTGAGAGAATTAATTCGATCAGATGCGATGGGGAGATGAGTTCAAACGATTTTCTGCTACAGTGCATTGCAAACGTCACTGGATTAAAGGTTAAAAGAAGTTCAAATCTAAATGGTGCACTTTTTGGCTCATATCTCATTGCGGGAAGAGCTCTTGGAAAGTGGAAACGGGTTTGCGCTGAAACCGCTCAGGAGTTTGAGCCAAAGGAGAGTTTGGTAGAGAAATACAAAAAATGGAAAGCTTTGGTTGACATCAGCAAATCTATCTTGGTATAGCCCTCAGCGATTTACTCACAATTTTCCTTCTTCCTTACACCACCTGAATAGTTCAAGGAATTTTGGTGCTCCCATATAAGTCAAAAACAATAACAGAAGATTTTTGAGTTCCTCCTTCGTGAATCCAGCTTTCATAAGCTCATTTAGATGAAATTTAAACTCGCTTTCGTATCCTTTTGTGGCTAAGATTGTCGTTATGATCAACTCTCTAATTTTTGGATCAAAGAAAGTGAACCCCTTGGCTGAAAAAGCTACGAATTTCTCAAATTCCTCAGGAAATTCTTCTGAAAACTTAATAAATGTTTTAATAGCCTCTTCTCCAGATGGCATGTTTTTCAACCCCAATTAAACAAGTTTTTCTTCACTCCTACGCCTTCCACCAGCTGCTAAAAGTCCGCCATCGACAATTAGAGTTTCGCCCGTTACGTAGGATGCCTCATCAGATGCAAGATAAAGCGCAGCGTATGCAGTGTCCCAAGCTGTGCCTATTCTTCCCAACGGAATTAAGTCTTTCAGAAATTCTCTTCTCAAATCATCCATTATTGGCGCCACCATTGGAGTATCTAAAAAGCCCGGTGCTATGCAGTTAACCCTTATGTTGTATTTTGCGAGTTCAACAGCCATACACCTTGTCATGTTTATTATTGCAGCCTTAGTGGTGCCATAAGTCAAAATTGGATGTGCTACAAAAGCTGCCGCCGAAGAAATATTTATGATGCTTCCACCACCAGCTTCTATCATAGCAGGAACGGCGTGCTTTGACATTAAGAATATACTTTTCAGATTTACCCTGATCACCGTGTCCCAAACTTCCTCACTTGTCTCAAGAAGACCTAATCCTCCTGCTATACCTACAACATTAACGAGGATGTTCAGTTTTCCATATTTTTCGACGGTAGCTTTTACTATCCGCTTTGCGTCTTCGCCATTTGTAGCATCGCCCTGAACCGCAAAAGCTTCTCCACCTTCTTTGCGAATCATGTTTACAGTCTCCTCAGCCGACGATGAGTTTATATCGGCGCATGCAACCTTAGCCCCTTCTCTTGCGAACAGTATTGAAATTGCACGCCCATTACCTATACCGGGGCCGATAGAGCCTGCACCCACGACGAGAGCCACTTTATCTTTTAATCTCATAAAAATCACCTCTCCGAGAGTCTTTCAAACTTCATATCATTGCTAAAACTCAGTCACTTATAAAAATTACCATTAACTTCCAATCTAATTGATCTGGGTTTATGGATCACGAACTATTATTCTTAATTTCTAATCTCGTAAACCTTCTTCATCTTTCCAAGCTCTACAACGCTCTCAACGTCTCCACGCCTTATTACACGGAACGCATGCTCTATCAAAGCCTTGTAGAACTCGCAGTAGGGACTTTTGCTGAAAAAAGTGCCCTTTTCGGCGTAAACCTCCGCTGGACAAGGACTTCCGCAGACGTTTCTGTAAATGCAGTCTCTGCATTCCTCAATTCTCTCAACAGTCCTAACCCTAATAGCTCCTAAGCTCTTGCTTAGCTTAACAGGGTCTTTCAAAGCCTCAATTGGTATTTTGAATTCTTCAATTCCAACAAACTCACTACAAGGGAAGATTCCCTCTGGAGTTAAAGCGAAAAATCTCCTTCCTCCGCCGCACGGCGAAATATCACACTGAAGCACCCTTGAGTAAGGTGCAACGATCCCAAGGACAATGTTTGCAAAGTCGCCAATTACGATTCTTCTTCCGTTCTTCGTGTGCCAGATCGCCCTTTCGACCGCCTTTATAAATTCAGCACTCGCCTCCTTAGGATCAGCTCTTAGCTTCCTACCGCCTTGACTTGTTCCTCTTACAGGGTTCATTAAAACAACTCTCACCTTTCCTGCAAGGAAATCGATCAGATCGCTTAGCTGAGAGTAGTTAAACCTTGTTATTGTCGTAATAACGTTGAATTTTCGATAACCAGAAAACCAGTCTATGATCTCGTTTGCCTTGTCAAAATGCCCTTTGCCTCTCAAAAAATCTTCAATTTCTCTCACAGGGGAATCAAAAGAGATCCCGACGTTGACGTTCTTTTGCCTCAAAAAATCCGCATCTTCTTCAGTTAGCAGAAATCCATTTGTCTGAATTCCGAAGCTCATTTCTGGATTGTTTTCAATTAATTCAAAGAGCTTATTTTTCATTAAAAGGGGCTCCGCACCGTGAAAGATCACGTTCTTTATTCCAAGCTCCACAATTCTTTCAACAAAAGATTCAAGCTCATTCGAACTCATTTGTTCTCCCTTTTTCCTGAGCTTCTCAGGAATGTAGCAATAGGGGCAGTTTGCGTTGCACCTTTCAGTTGGATTAACGTAGACGGTGTTGAAATTGACTTCAAAACGGTATCTTTGCATTTTTTCCTTTAGCTCTTCTCTCCGCTGATCATATAGCCTCAGAATTTCTTCGGGAATTTCAGAGTCATAAATACTCCAAAAATTAGTCTCAGGATCAATTGCCAATCCAAAGTCATCGATCTTAGTGTTTTGCAACGCCATAAAAACACCTCAAAAAATTAAAATGGGGAATCCTCTCCCATTATGTAATGGGTAAGTCCTCCTCCGACTTCGCACTCAAATTGGAAAGCAACCGCCATGTTATTCGTTTGACAAGGCAGTATATAAGCTTTTCTAATTATCTTGATTTGAAATCAAGAATTTTTTAATTTCAGCTTAAGCGAAGTTTTGGGCTCTGAGCAGTGAATTTTTACTCTAATCCCATTAAAAGCGAAATGCAATATTCCAAAGTTGATTTTTAGCATAAAAAAATTGTATGGGGTTCTAATAAGCCATTAGTCGCTTTTCCGAAGAATTTCGTTAGAACAAAATTGCTTGACTTAAATAAAATCCTTCATTGCCTTTCTCGACAAGAGCAAATCTTTTGATTGCAAAATTTTGGCAACCCTGTCTTTCAAGCTGGTGAAATTTTCCTCTAAGATCTCTTTTTCGCAAAATACTTCCTCGAAAATGATCTTTCCCGCAAGATCGTCATGCTTAGTGACAAAGATCTCAGAGTCAGAATGAATGTTTTTGACCTGTGAAATAAAATCCCTGTCTCCGTCCACGATCCCCAAAACCGGGGTTCCAAACCTAAAGAAGATCTCGCTTGAAATCGCAGTCGTGTCATCGCCAATGCAAACAGCCCCCTCGCAATTGCCAGCAAATCTGTAAACCATATCGCCAGAATGATCAATAAAAGCCACTCCAGTGCCCCTTTTACCTTTAAATTCCGCTTCTTTTGTCTTAAACCCCTTTAGAGAGCAGATCTTGATCTTTTCCAAGTCGATTTTTTGATAGATCCTTCTAAGCTTTTCCAAGCCATGCTCTTTAATTTCAACTCCACGCAATTCAACTATTTCTCCATTTTCAGCAACCAAAAGCACTTCATTATCCCTCACTTTGCCTACAACAATTCCGCCAACGAGCAGAAATTCCCCCGGCTCCACGGCTAAAATTCTTCTATAAGTTCTTTCATTCTCTCTCCAGACGTTATCAAAGCTCATAGGCTGAAAAATTCTAAACCCAAGATCTTCCGCAATCTTTGCTTCGCAATTCCATGCAACTGCAGTTTTATTGCAGAGCTCCAACTGCAGGAAAGGCTTTCGGATCTTACTTCTTTTGAAAACGATCTCCCCGAATGTATAACCACTTTCGGGACTTTTTGAATAACTTAAGAGCAGAAAAAGGTCAAATTCTCGCTCTAATGCTTTTAAAAGCTCAGATGGGGTCCCATTCCAAACTTTAACGTTAAAATCCACGTCAATCGAAGCGGTTCTCGCCATCGTGCCAGTGATGAATACTTCAAAGTCTCCATATTCCGCAATTTTGCCAAGTATATCGAAAATTGCTTTCGAGTAAAATGCATCTGCTCCATGAACAAACACGCAGATCTTCATCATTCAACCTCTTAGCTAAGGAAATTTGGACTTTTTGATTTTAAACCTGCCTACATAGACCTTCAATTAGTTCAATCCACTTCTTTGCTATATTTTCCCACTTCAGCTCTGCTGGAGCTAAGAAATCCCTTCTTTGATCTTCGTAAATCCTTTGCAGTGCTTTAGCGATGCTTTCTGCATTTGCTTCAACAAAATAAGCTCCCTCGTAATTTGAAAGGGACTCAAAAAGACCACCGACTTTCGTGGCTATGATTGGAAGCCCAAAACTCATTGCGATGTGTGCAACTCCGCTCTGCGAGGCTCTTAAGTATGGTAAAACGAGCACATCGCTTGCAGAAAAGTAAAGAGAGACCTCTTCATCTGGCACGTATCTATTGATAAACGTAATCTTTTCCCTGAGCTTTGAATCTCCGATCTTCTTCACCACGTCTTTGTCCTCCCAGATTTCGCCAACGATTAAAAGCCTTGAATTGCCAAGAATTTCTTCTGGAAGTTTTTCAAAAGCCTCAATCAAATATTCAACGCCTTTGTATGGTCTTATAAGTCCAAAGAATAGGATTACAAATTTCTCTTTTATGCCAAGCAATTCTTTGGCTTTTTCTATCCTTTCATAGTGGTCGTAAAGCCCGTGAGGGATTATTGAGATTCTTTGCTCAGGAATTCTGTAGATTTTCGAAATCAGCTCTTTATCCGCTTGCGAGTGAACAACATAGTGAGTGGCGAGTCTCCTTACCAATCTACCCATTAGTCGTGAGTAAGCTCTTATCGGCAGAATTGCGTTCTCAAGTGGGTCAACGACTTCATGAAATTCCAGAATTAGTGGAATCTTTTTTCTGTTTAGCAGTTCAATTGCAAAATACATGTGAGCTACGCTCGAAGTCCACCATTGAAAAATCAACGCATCGCAATCTTTTGCAAGCCCGTAAGCTTTTATCCAGCTTATTGGATTGTTCCAGTCCAAGATTTCGTGAACTGATACTTTTGAATTAAAATCGACTCTTGTCAGATTTTCTCCGACTCTCTTCCATCCTGGAAAAAGCCTTTTCGGGAGCATTTTTCTGAAAAGGATTGCCTTAACTTCAGCATGAGCAGAGAGAGCATTTGCTAAGCGAATTGTGTAATAGCTTACCCCCGAAAGAAAAAGTTTTGATGGACCAAAGATTGTAATCCTCATCAAGACAAAGAAATTCTTAGGTTATTAAAACTGTTCTACTAAAAAGGGAACAAAAAACTTGCTCTATAATTCTGAGAATGAACTAGAGACAAATTTTCCCTTATTTCCCCAGCTCGGCTGATCGTTAAATAATTTTTATCCAATACTTCTTCGCATCTCTTAGCACCGTAGAAACTTCTTTTTCAACTTCCACACTCGTGAACGGTAAGACTTCCAAATTTCCAAGCTCTTTTTCCCAGACAATTTCATTCACGAGATCCAATCGCTTGAGAAACTTCATTTTTTCAAAACCATCTGAGATTACAATCAAATCCACGTCACTCGTTTTTAACCAATTCCCTTTTGCGTAGCTACCGAAAAGATAGATTGAATCAACTATAAAACCCCTTTTCTCGAGCTCGCCCTTTAAAATCTCAGCTTTTCTCTTTATTTCTGATAAAACTTCTTGCATAATCAAAGATCTCTTCCGCTATTTTTAAAGCTCTTTCCGCTTCGATTCTATCAACGCTTTCCGAAGGTAGTCCATTGGCAGCGTCGGGATACCTTGAGACCGTGTAGTATTTGTTCAAAACAAACAACTGCTCTTCAAGTTCATCTGGAAGCCTGAATTCTGTTTTTTCCTTTAAAATTCCGTAAAGTTCCGTAACACTGTGAATTTTTGGCGGATCCTCTCTTGCTATTTCGATGAAAAGAGCTTTTAGGACTTTTTCAACTGCCTGTTGAGCAAAAAAAGCACTTCGAAAATATCTTTTACTCGCCAAAAATGATTTTGAATCCACAAGATCCTCCTCAGCTGTTCTCAGCCATAGCTCCGTTTCTCTTCTCATATCCAAAGCAGATTACTCTTTTTAATTCCTGTTTCCTAAAAAATAAAAATTTTTCTGACAACTGAAACTCGTTCTTCAATAGCCTTGCAAAGCTGATGAGTTTGCAAAAGATTTTTATTTTTTCTTCGTTTTCTTATTTAGATGAAAAAAGAGATCGAGGTATTTTTGAGACGTGCAGAAGGGTTTATAAAAGATGCAAACGAAGATCTGAAAAGAGGAGATTATGATTTGGCTATGTTTCACGTTGAGCAGGCTTGTCAGTTGATTTTGAAGGCAAAGCTTTTGGATCTGACTGGCTACTTCGAAAAAACGCACAGCTTAAGGAAGCTAATAGAGGGACTGTCAGAAATTTTTTTGCATGAAGAACTCAATGAGTTTTTAAAGGAGAATTGGAACACGCTGAGAAGCCTCGAATTTGCTTATCTTTCTTCACGATATTATCCAGAGGAGTTCCGGAAAGAAGAGGTTGAAGAAGCTTTAAAAATGTATAAAGCGTTGAGGGATCTGATTTGGGCTTGAAAGACATTTACGAACGCAGAAAGAGATACTTTGAGGATCTCGAGATTTTTTTGCTCGAAATAAAGAAAATTGTAAAAGAAGAGGTTCCTGATGCGGAGCTCTTTCTCTTTGGTTCAGTTGCCGAGGGAAACTACTCGATTGGATTGAGCGATATAGACATTGCAATAGTTTCCGACGCCTTTTTGAATAGAGATCTAAAGTTGAAAGTTTTTGGGGAACTGCTTGAGAAGTTCTTCGATTCGCCATTCGAGTTCCATGTATTGACGAAGGAGAGATGGGAATACTACAAGAGGTTTGTTAAAAAGTTTAGAAGCGTTTAATCGATAGTATAAATTCAAGCTTCTCAGCTTAGGCTTTTGACCGAGAAGACATAAATATTTGACTGCTGAAGAAATCATGTGAAAGAAGAGATTGAACTTTACCTTAAAAGAGCAAAGAAGTTCGAGGAGAACGCCAAGTTCAACTTTGAAAGAAAAGACTACGATATCGCAATGTTTCATATTGAACAGGCGATGCAGTTGATAATTAAAGCAAAGCTTTTGGATGAGAGATCTTGAAAGAGCTTACATTACTTCGAGATACTACTTTGAGGAATTTTTCGAAGACGAAGTTCTTAGGGCTTTTGAAGCATTGAGAGAAATAAGGGCGATGCTATGGAAAGAGTAGAGTATTTCAAAAATTACAAGAAATATTTGCAAGAAGTTGCTGAACTCGTTTCAAAGATTTGCAAGGACTTTGAAATCTTTGTCCTCGGCTCTGTAATTCGCGGTGATTTTTCGATCGGGCTCAGCGACATTGACGTTGCAATCGTTTCAAACGAGTTCGAAAATAGAGAGAAAAGGCTAATGGTTTACGATTTGCTTTTTAACAAATACTTCGATTCTCCTTTCGAATTTCATCTGCTTACAAAAGAAAAATGGGAGAAATTTTTGAAGTTCGTTGGAAAGGATTTCGAGAAGGTCGTTTAATCTCTGCATTAAAGCTAAATACTTGGGCGCGGAATTGTTTACGTGAAAGAAGAGATAGAGGTCTTCGCTGAAAGAGCTAAAAAGTTTGAAGAAATCGCAAAATACCTTTACAGGACAAAAGTCTTTGATTTATCAGCTTTCAACGTTGAGCAGGCTTTACAGCTTTACCTAAAATTTATACTTGCAAAGGAATTAGGATATTTTCCAAAGACCCATAGTTTAACAAGGCTTTTTAACGATTTATCGAAGCTCGATAAATCTTTTTTGGAATTTTACGAGGAGAACGAGATAATAATAAAGGACATAGAAGACGCCTACATCCTTTCGAGATACTTGCCGAGAGACTATTCTGAAAAGGAAGTGGAGCTGATGATAAATACTCTTGAAAAATTCAAGGAGAGGTTTAAAGAATGGTTGTCGAGAGATTGATAGAAGAAAGGAAAAAGAGAGAAGAAATTTTTAGAAATCTCGAGTTTCATCTCAGAGAATTGAAAAGAATTGCTGAGAATTACTTTGGAAATTGCAGAGTTTTTCTCTTTGGCTCAGTAGCTCGTGGAGATTACGACTTGATGCTTTCCGACGTCGACATCGCAATTGTCACCGATTGCAAAGACAGAGAAAAAATTCTGAAATTCAAGGCAGAGATTTCGCGGAGATGGTATTTCTTTGAGTTGCACGTGCTCGATGAAAGAAAATGGGAGTTCTACAAGAGATTCATCGATGTCTATAAGGAGTTCTGAGCTAATTCTTCAACTTCATAGACAAATGCCAAAGAATGTCGTAGCAGAGTGGGATGGAGATTAGATGGATGCAAAATCTAAACCTTGGATCGTTTCTTATTCTCTCCCATCTCGTTAATTTTCTTGGATAGCAAATTGATGGAGGATTTTCAGGATCGTGATGCTCAGAGTAGGCTATAAAGCCTCGGTATATTTTTGCTCTTAGTTTTACGAGGTCAAATTCAAAATAAACTCCTTCATCGATTACTCTACCATTTTTTCTCTTTGCATCTAAATCTAACCTTTTCCATGACCCACCTTTTGATCAAAGTCCCGCCGAAACCCGTCAGGTTTATCCCTTTAGGATTTCCTCTGTCAAGATAGCCATTGTAAACAACATCGTAGAAATTCGCAAATTCGAGCAGTTTGTTAACGATTTCAGCTTCGAAGATCATTCCGAATCCATAAAGATTAGAAAAACCGCGTCACTTTGGAGAAAGTATTCTCATATAGCATTTCTTGCTGAAGCTATGTTCCAGATTCTATCCTTCGCATTCACAGGCCTAAGAATTTCGAATTCGATTACTTCAAAACCTTTTTCTACTTTTTTCTTTAACTTTTCTGCAAATTCATTTTCTTCCGTAGCAAAAACTGTTTTGCATTCGATTTTCGAGGTTTTATGAATCTCTTTTTGATTTTCGATGGACTTCTCAAGAATAAAGGCTGATTTCGAATTTACTGGAGCTCCGATTATTGCTTTCATAGCATCAGATTTTATTTAAGCTTTTTTAGTTTTACGGTATCGAAAAGCTTTAAAAAACTAGGCAATATTTTAAGAACGATGATCTCTGCCTTAATCTTTTCAATGAACAGAGTTGAGAACGTAGTCAAGCTTTCTGAGAAAATAAAAGATTACGTTGACGAAATCGTGATAATAGATTCCTCGGATAAAGAAAAATTTGAGGAAATGAAGAATAGAATTCCCTATGCAAGGATTTACTGGCTTCCACCTCTTGGAATGGTTGAACTTTACTATAAAATTGGACTCGAGCTCTGCAAAAACGAATGGATTCTGCACTTAGAGGATGATGAAGAGCCTAGCGATGAACTTTTGAAGGATTTAAAGAAAATTATAAGTAAAAATGATAGTAAAGTTTATGCAATTTGTAGAAAAGAAACTAAATCAAAACAAGCGCATGAAATTTTTAGACTTTTTCATAAGAATTACGTAGTGCCTTCTGGATTAATTCACTTTGTCTGGGCTTCTAAAGTTAAGCCATTTGTTTTAGATCGAAGATACTACATATTACATACCGAGATGGAAACAAATTTTAAAAAATTAAAAAAATTTTCGATTTTTGAGTCTTGGCAACTATGCTGCAAGATACTGTATTTAATATATGGAGCTCAAATAACTCATTTTAAAAATCAGAATACATTTAATTTTATGAAAAAAATAGGAAAAATACTTTTTTACCAGTCTAAGCTTGGAAAATTTGGATGGTTTTTGCTGGCTACGGAATTTAACCTTTGCTATTTATTACTTTTTTTGATGAAGTCTTCAAGAACTCTTAAATTTATAGTCTACTCGCTTATATACTCGCTATTCATTCAGATCAACCTCCTCAAAGATTTTTCAAAGAAGCTCGAAGCAAGCTTGAAAATGTGGGAAATGGGTGTTTTTGAGTTTCTAGGACTCGATAGCTATGAAAATGCTTTGAAAAGCTTGAAAGGTATAGATTCAGGGAATGGCTTGGAGAACTTTTTTAGGTTGATTGAGATAAGATTGAAAAATTTAAAAAGTGAAAATAATAGGACTCTAAAACACACTATTTAGCCGAGACTTTATTTACAGCGTTGAGGTTGCGATTTATACTAAGTGGAAATATAGGAAAAACCAAAATTAAAAGCGGAAATACATTATATTATTACTCTTCTTAAATTTTTTTCTAACTCTCGGGCGCATTTTTCCCAAGTAAAATGCCTCTCTACCCTCTCTCTACCTTTCTTTCCCATTTTTTCAGCAACATCTGGATTATCTAAAACGTATTCTATGGCATTTGCAAATTCCCTTTCATCTCGGTTAGTTAAAATACCCGTCAAACCATCAAAAACTGACTCTCTAAGCCCCCCCTCTCTCACAGCTACCACTGGCGTCCCACATGCCATTGATTCTACCGCAGTTAATCCAAAAGGCTCCATTACGTGTGCTACAGCGGTTAATTTTGCTTTATTGTAAAGATATACCAATTCGCTGTCTTCGATGTTCTCCTTTATTTCTAATACAACTCCCAAATTTTCAGCAAGCCTTCTTAGATAACTCTTGATTTTCTCTGATCCGCTTCCAACTACAATCAACTTCGGTCTTTTTTGCTCTGGAATCAATCCTAAAGATCTTAAAACAAAATCGTGGGCCTTTATAGGGTGTATCACTCCAACCGATAAAATAAAATTCTCTTTTTCAGTTTCAACCCTTCTAAACTTCTTAATGTCAACGCCAAGATAATTGGTTATTGAGAAAATGCCATATATTTTATAAATGTATTCGCGAGTAAAGTCGGAGTTAGCTAAGACTAAATTTGCTCCTCTAACAGAATACTTGTCAATATAACTATAAGGCAGATAAGCTAACTTTATAAAGAATTCGTTGGGCTCATATACCACCCGAACGGGTTCTTGACAATAATAAACCTTGGGAATTTTCAGGAAAGGTATTATAGGAGAAGAAAAAAAATGGTGAACAAAAGCTACATCGTAATTCCCCTTATTTATTCTCTTCGAAAGCCTGTAAAGAGAAAGAATAGAGTAATTTCTCAAAAGAGAACGCATTCTTGCGAGATGAGCTGAGGGTTTCATATTTACGCATCTCAGAGTGTATGTTCTAATATCATTCTCTCTGAATTTTTCTAAGAAGTAATTTGAAATCGTAACCGTGTAGACGTCAATATCGTGTCCTCTGGATTTCAAAGATGTGACCATCTCTAAAAAAGCTCTTTCCGCACCTCTTAATTGAATCAAATGACTTTGAACCGCAGCTATTTTCATATTTATTTGGTTTTGCCAAAAAATATTAATTTTTTGTTTTGAATAAAATCATAATTTTTATATTTATTTCATATAAATTAAGCTCGACAAAAATCGTTTTAAAATCGTATTTAGAGTTAATGAAAAATTAACCGTTAACAAGAAGCGTAAATTCAACGAGTATCTTTAAAAAATTTTGTTAAATAAAAAACTTTTAGAGAAGGGGTAACTTTTCAGATGTTAAATGCCAAATTTTTATAGAATTGGTATTTGAGACGTGTGCTTACGCAAAAACACTAAAAGAAAAACAAGTCTTCATCTCCTTTATTCACAAGCTTAAACCTATAATCATCCCTTATCGAAAGAATGAGCTCAGGAATCTTCTCCTTGTCATCTGGCAAATGATAGGCTGAGATTGCCATTTTTGGTTTGAATTTCCTTATGGTTTCCTTTGCACCCTTGATTATTTCTCTTTCGTAGCCTTCAGTATCGATTTTTATGAAATCAACTTTTTCGATATTGGTTTCTTCAACGAATTTGTCTATTGTTGTTGTTTTTACTTTCACACTTTTTTCATACTTTTGCCATCTCAAAATCGTGTTATCTCTACTTTTTAGCAATGTAGAAACAGTTCCAAGCTCATTAGTCAAGAATAATTCAGCTTCTCCTTCAAAAGAAGATAAAGCCAAGCAAAAGGGCTCTATTTTTTCTTTGTTCCAAATATTTGCATGTTCTTTGAGAATTTCAAAAACATATGGATTTGGCTCGAAAGCGTAGATTTTCTTTGCCCCCTCTTGCAAAGCGTAGCAAGAGAAGAAGCCGAAGTGTGCTCCGACATCGAAAACAATGTCTCCTTGAGCAACATGGCATTCTGGAATAGAATACATCCCACCCATTATAAATGTTGCCTCAAGTGAGTAAGCTACTGCTTTTGGGAGCTTAAATTTCTTGCCTTTCCACTTCAGAATTTCTCCTTCCTTTAATTCAGCTTTGTAAAAACTTGGGTAATTATATGCCAAATAAAGCTTCAAACTCGTTTTCCCACTTAGAACTTCAAAAAACTCCTTTACATAGCGATAGAAAAGCTTAGGATACTCTTTCTTCGGAATCCCATCGAGCATAAAATCTTTTAAAGCATTGGCATATAAAATTTTTTCAAAATCTTAATCAGAAGAATTTTTGCAGTTTTCCAAAAAACTCATGACATATTTTGATCGCATAGTTTTTCGTATATTCATAGAGAAATGCTACTAGGAATTTTTCTGTTTAAAAAATTAGCGGTTTTTTTGAGCTTATTCTTTCTATTGAGCGTCTAGTCACTTTTATTTTACACTGGAAATTCAAAAAAAGCCTTAAAAATTTTTATAGGCTATTCTGGGGGTTTTGGACAAAAAAGGATGGACAAAAGAGCTTTAGATAGAAGTAGACTTTTCAATTGGAAAAATTCAGAGACTTTAAAGTTTTATGAAGCTGTCTTTGAAAAATATCAAATTTTATTATTTTTGTATAAACAAATAGCAACAGCTCTAGCAGAAGGAGTTTTAAAATCATATTTTAGATTTAGGCAAGAATCAGCGCCGCATTGCTCCCATTCACAAATAGAAACTTTTTTCATATAAAAAATCTTGTCAAAAATTACAGGATTTTTATTCTCATTTTTTAATAGCTCGTCAACAACAGGATTATAACCAACGGGAAGTGTTATCACTAGCAAACCATTTTCAGCTAATAGATCTTTTAAGTTAGATACAGCTCTAAATATTTTTCCTGGTTCTCGTGGTTTTTCATCCCAACCTACATGTTCTAAAGTAGAAATACTAAATATAAAATCAAATTTATCATTCAAGGAGAAATCGACAACGTCCTCATTTATCACGTTTGGTGCTTTTTCATATTTGTCAACAATTACATGCTTGACATTAAAATAATGAGAAAAAACGTTTCCAATCTCTAATATTTTTAATTTTTTACTTAAATATTCTAAATATAGATTGTATAGAATTGGTATCTCTACAGCTCTCTCATTTTTCCATGTGGTATTGTAGCTATGATAAAAATATTTATACTTCTTGCCTTCAAAAATAAATTTACTTGGGAGGGATGCCCCCTTCCACTTCAAAACTTCCCCCTCTCTAAATTCAGCTTTGTAAAAACTTGGATAGTTAGAAACTAAGTAAAGCTTCAAACTCGTTTTACCACTCAAAACTTCAAAGAACTCCTTTATATAGCGATAGAAAAGCTTAGGATACTCTTTCTTCGGAATCCCATCGAGCATAAAAACTTTTAAAGTATTGGCATATAAAATTTTTCAAAATCTTAATCATTTACACAAGCTCAATTTAGTCAGCGCTGTATTCTCTTCTTGACAAATTCAACGATTTCTTCTGCCATTTTAACCGCTTCTATTGCATATTCTCTCGTATAGATTCTTGCGGGAATGCTATCTGGAATGCTGCTGGGATATCTCGTGGGAACATAATAGCTGTCCAATATCGCTCATTTTTTCGATTTATCAGCAAAAGATTCGTCGTATTTTGAGCATGCATGGCATAGCCTTTCTATCGAGTGTCCAACTACTATATCTTCTCCGTTGTGATACAGAAAAGCCTTAAGTGCCTTATCTCCGATTTGCTGAGCTAAAAAGCAATGTGATATCCTACTCTTTCCGCTAAATCTTTCGCCCACTTCAGATCTTCGATAGCCTGTTCAAGCCATCTTTTACCTTCTTTGAGAGAGTCTCTCATAAAGAACTACCTCGTTTTCCAATGCCTTCTTCAGAAAACTGCTATTATTCATTTTCTCAAATTCTTCTGGCGTGTAGCAAATTATGTCTGCATCAACGGGCAATGATAGCAAAGAGTAGATTTCCCTAATCCTTTCTAAGAAATTCTTTTCTGTTCTCATTACGATCAAAACGTCAAGATCTGTGAACAAATCCGCTCTACTTGGATAAGAGCCAATCAAGCTGATTCTCTCTACTTTATCCCTCAGTTTTTCAACTATTGTTTCAACTTAATTTTGCAAAAGTTCAACATATCTTCGCCTCTCCTCATCGATTTTTTCTTGCATCCTAATTTTTCATTTTAGCAGAGCTAATAAAGCTTTGTTCTCTTTTTTCCTTCAGTTGGTTTCCGCAAATATTCCCCATGTAATCCTTTTCTTCGCTTCTTTTCTGGTAGCTTTTTTCACGGAAGCATGTGCTTCATAAGTTATAGAAGCTATCACTGCCTTAGAACCTTGAATTGAGATCTAAGCTAGCTATGAGTTTCTTTTCAAGACTTCAGCCATTTTAAGTTTAAAAATCAAATTTATGGTCAGATTCTTAGCTCTTGTCATGCGGGTATGAAAAGCAACGATAAGCTTAAAAATTTCCTTGCGGATTCGTTTTAATGGATGAGCCATATAAAAGCATACTCGAAAAACTCGTTGAGGCTTTAAAGGAGAAATACAACAAGAGACTAATTTCTGTCGTTTTATTCGGCTCAGTAGCAAGAGGAGAAGCGAGGAGAGATAGCGACATTGATCTTCTTCTCGTGATCGAAGGATTGCCGAAGAGCAGATTAAAGAGACAGGAAGAGTTTTTGGAGGTTGAAAGCAATTTGGTCGAAATTATGGAAGCGTTAGAGGATTACACGATTGAAATCTCTCCAATTATGAAGACGCCTGAAGAAGTAGCAAAATACCCGCCAATACTGCTTGATATGGTTGAGGATGCGATAATACTGCACGATAGAAACGATTTCTTTAAAAATCTGATCGAAGATCTGCGAAAAAAGCTCGAAAAGCTCGGTGCGAAAAGAGTAAGAATGGGAAAAAGATGGTTCTGGATCCTAAAGCCTGATTACAAGTTTGGAGAGGTGATAAAGATTGAATAACATCTCTATGGCAAGATCCTATCTTCGCCAAGCTGAGGAAAGGTTAAAGCATGCTAAAGAAGCCTTTGAAGATGGAAACTATCCCTATACGATAAGAGAGTGTCAGGAGGCTGTAGAGCTCTCGCTTAAAGCTGCTTTGAGAATTGTCGGAATAGAACCACCAAAAATCCACGATGTCGGACCACTGCTGAGAAAGAATTCCCATTTTCCCAAATTGGTTCAAACAGAACATAAATAGAATGGCTACAATTTCGAGAACGCTGAGAAGGGAAAGAGTAGCATGTATGGTGACGAAGAACTCTCATTGACTCCTGAGGAAATTTATTGTGAAGATGATGCAAAAAATGCACTGCTCGATTGTGAATTCGTTCTCCAGAACTGCAAAAAGCTTCTGGATTCTGTTTTAAAATGATTCAAATTGGCAGAAAAACATATTAATGCATAGGCGAAATGTCTTCAAATGAGGGGAGAAGCTAAAAGATGGTTCAGTGAAGCCCTCTGGGATTTAGAGACTGCGAAAATATTGCGGAAAAAGGGTAGATACAACTTCTCTGTTTTCTACGCACATCAAAGCGCTGAAAAAGCTGTGAAGGCTTTGCTTTACTCTCTAAACGAAGTTCCTTGGGGACATAGTGTAAGAGAGCTCCTTGAAAGGTTTTTGAGAGAATTGGAGAAAAGGAGGAAAAGATGTTAAGCTTTGCAAGAGAGCTCGATAGACATTATATAACATCGAGATACCCTGATTCCCTGCCTTCAGGAACTCCACATGAAGCTTATGATGAAGAAACTGCAAGAAGAGCTGTTGAAATTGCAGAAAGGGTTGTTGAATATGCAAGAAAGTTCATCAGATGAAATTCTTAGGGAAGCAGTGAACAAGCTCAAGAAAAGCTATAAAGTCCATGCTATAATTCTATTTGGTTCGAGAGCCAGAAAAGACCACAAGCCATGGAGCGATTACGACTTATTGATCATTGCAGATTTCAAAGAAAAATTTTTGGAAAGAATTGGCAAACTTCTCGAGCTTCTCCCTTCAAAGGTCGAACCGCATCCTTACACGCTAAGTGAGGCGATTGAAATGCTAAAAAGGGGAAATATAACGCTCGTTGACGCGTTAGAGGAAGGAGTTTTGCTTTACAGCGATGAAGAATTCGAGATCTTAAGGCAAATTTATAAAGAAATGGTAGAAAAAGGACTTAGAAGGAGCAAAGTTTCAATAATCCTGCCAGAATCCGAGGAAACAGATTCTCAAAAGATCTAAGTTAATATAGCTCAATTTATACCCAGAAAAATTTTTAACTTTGGAGAGAAAAGAAATTTCAATGAGTTTTGAAACAGCAGAAATACTGAAGCGAAGAGCGGAATCTTTTTTAAAGAATGCAGAGGATCTGAGGGAATTTCTTGACGAACTATGTTCGAAACGAGCTTAGATCTGAAAAAGAGAAAAGAATACTTCGAAAACTTCGTTTACTATGCAGAGAAAATTAAAAAAGCCGCTATCGAAGTGCTGGGGGATGCGGAAATCTTTGTTTTCGGTTCTGTTGTTGATGGCAAAGCTACAATGGCAAGCGACATAGATCTAATGATTGTTTCGAATCTATGTCCAAGGTTGATTACAGAAAGGGCAAAAAAGATTGTCGAAATTCTCAAAAAGGCGGAAATAGATTTGTTCGCCCCTTTTGAAATCCATCTGATAAACGAGAGAGAGTTCGAGTGGTATAGAAAATTCATAAAGAAGCTTTTAAAAGTTTGAACTCAAAGCACAGCGCAAATTTTAAAAACAAGATTCATATTAAATCCATGAACTTTGAAAATTGGAGGGTTTTAATTACTGGTATAAGCGGTTTCGTTGGCTCTTATCTTGCAAGATACTTGCTAAATCAAGGAGCAGAAGTCTATGGCATCCTAAGGAGAAGGGCAGACTGGTCTGCTCCTCAGAATCTTGTTGAAAGAGGAATATATGGGGATTTGAAGCTAATAGATGGAGATTTGCTCGACATCTCCTCAATTGCTCGAGCTTTAGACTTATCACAGCCAGAAATCGTTTTTCACCTTGCCGCACAATCCTTTGTTCCTCAATCTTTCGTGAACCCCGTTGAGACGATGCAAACAAACTGCATCGGGACTCTGAATTTGCTTGAAGCAATAAGAATTAAAAACATAGATCCAGTCGTTGTTTTTGCGGGTTCAAGCGAGGAATACGGGCTTGTAATCAGTTCTGAAAAGCAATATCAAAAAATAAAGTCTCAGGGCAAAAACATTCATCCCGAGCCCGAAAGAATTCCAGAGTTGCCCATAAAAGAGACGAATCCATTGAGACCGATGTCGCCATATGCGGTGAGCAAGGTATATGGGGACTTTCTTTTCAGGAATTATTATCACTCCTATGGCTTGAGGACAATAGTTTCGAGGGCTTTCAACCACGAAGGGGCGGGAAGGGGAAAGATGTTTGTCACCGCCAACATCGCGTTGCAAGTTATGAAGCTTAGATTTGGAGAGCTCGAAAGAATAAGCATTGGAAATGTTAACGCATTTAGAGACTGGAGCCATGTAGAAGACATTGTCAAGGGCTATTGTTTGCTTGCCCTCAAAGCAAAATATGGGGAAGTTTACAATCAAGGCTCTATGAGAACGAATTCTGTGCTTAGCTATATACTTCTTGCCTTAGAAATGGCTGGCTACACGATTGAGAGAATTGAAACCTTCAAAGGTGAAAAAAAGGTCGAGAAGCCAACTGAGATAAGCGATTCAGAGCTCTTTGGTGTGAAGTTCGAAAAAACTGTGATTGATGAGATGATGCTTAAGGATGAAATCTACTTCGAGCTCGAAGACAAGGGAATCTTTGCCTTCACAGATAAGGGGAAAGTTGCCATAGAATTCGATGCAACTCGCTTCAGACCAGCTGAAGTTCCAATTTTGCTTTCAGATACCAGAAAGGTTCAAGATTTGGGATTCAGGGCTGAACACAGCATTAAAGACATTATAAGAGACCAGCTGAACTACTATCTCGATGCAAGAAGAAGGAATTAACTCAGAGCAAAATTCCCTCTTCTAAAGCTTTTTTAACCGTCCCTATCTCGTTCTTTTTCTTTTCAAACTCCTCCTCTGTGTAACAGAATACGTCAAGATGTTCTTTTTTGTCCCAAAACTCGTAAATAAAGCGAATTCTATCGAGAAAATGCATTCCTTTAAACTTTTCGCTTATCAGAATTAAATCGAAATCCGAAGTTTTTAAATAATCTCCTCTCACTCTGCTGCCGAAAAATATCGCTTTCAATTCCCCTATTTCTTTCCTTAGCTTTTCAACAAACTCCTTTATCTCTGCAATTCCCTCTTCACCCATTCTACCACCTTCTTAGCATTTTCAAGCTTTCTCTTGGCGATGTTATCATCGTATATTTCATATGGGACTTCTCCAGCAACGTCAGGATATCTTGAGATTACAAAATCCGGCGTTAAATCTCGCAATATTCCCAAGAACTCTTCGGGTATTCCTACTGCTTTTCCTAAGAAAACTAAGGAATGTGTTTGTGTTGATTCCCTGAATTTGTTGATATAGAGAGCCTTTAAAGCTTTCTCGACCGCTTGCTGAGCGAGAAAGGCAACTAAATAATATTCACCAATTTCAAAATTTCTTTGCCCAGCTTCAAGATCTTTTAACGCCTGTTTTAGCCATCTACTCGCTTCTTCTATCACAAACTTAGTAGTCTTATCATTTAAAATCTTTTTTCAAGTGTGGCAAAGTATAATTCTTTCGTTTTCTCAGCAACCTCATCCCAGCTTGGAACTCTAACGTTTTCAACTTCAACTTCTGAAGCTTTTTTAATCAGTTCCGCAAGCTTTGCTGGATTTGGTGGATATTCAATGCCGAAAACGTTTCTCTCATCGACCCATTCAACCAAAGCAGAAGTTTTTGCAACAACACAGGGAGTTTTGCTTGCCAAGGCTTCAGCAACGACTAAACCATAGGCTTCAAACTTTGAAAGCAAAGCCAAAACGCTTGCTTCAGCGTATTTCTTTATAAGCTCTTCTCTGCTCAGATCTTGATAGAATTTTATTCTGCTTAGGACTCCGAGTTTCTTTGAAAGCTTTATAATTTTGCCCTTATAGCTTCCCTTACCAACGATCTCGAGCTCAAAATCTGGTAAAAATTTTAGAGCTTGGATTAAATACTCTAACCCCTTGTATTTTTCTATTCTGCCAACGTAGAGAATTTTCTTCCCTATTTTACTCTTCTCGAGGAAGTCTTTGTTTACTCCCAATGGAATTGCAACCACTTTGAATTCTTCGACTTTAAAATCCCTCAAAATTAGTCTCTTTTCAAACTCGGAATCACATATTATCGCATCAGCTTTTTCAAAAACCTTTTTACCATAGATCTTGTAGAAGCGGAACAGGACATTCCTGAAAAAGCTGTGTCCATGCCCGTGATAATGGGGCGTGAAAACGAATGTCTTTGGATTTGAAATCGCAGCGTATAAAGCTGGCAAGGCATGGAAGTTGTGAGCATGAATTAAATCGTAATCCTTTGCATGCTTTTTCAAAAATCTTCGAAGCTCATTGGAGAAAAAATATGCGTTGCTCGGAGCATAAGATTTGAATCTCCTAACTTTAATGCCCTCAATCTCTTCGAATTTTGCAAGTTTTCCGCTTGGATCTGTCGTGAGAACTTCGACTTCGAACTCCTTCATTCTTTTTGCCAATTCATAAACATGCGTCTCGACTCCACCAATGTCAGGAAAGAAGCGTGGAGTGACGTAGGCAATTCTCATCCAAGGTTAGCTATCTCTGGAATTTAAAGAGTTTAGCTTAAGATAAATTAAATAAAATCCATTAATTCAATCAAAAACTGAGAAATACTTAAATATACTTTTAGCTTTTAAAAAGAGTATGAATTATGAATTGGTAAAAAAGTCCTTTATTACTGTGATAAACAAATTATACAACACCCAAAAACTGACTCTACCAAATGGATTAATTTTATTTTGCTTACCAGATGGATTTGGTTCCATAGAAGAGAATCTATTCGAAAATGTTTACTTTTCTGTCGAAGAACTAAAATTTGCAAAATCTATAGTAGATTTAGGGGCACATAGTGGTGCTTTTACTGTATTTTCCATCCTTAATGCAAAAGAGAACACAAAGATAATTTCACTAGAACCCAATCCCGCTAATTTCGAAATTCTGTTAAAAAACATCAAGCTTGTTGAAAGTGTAGCGACATCTAAGAATCTAAAGTTAGAATGTCTCAAAATGGCTGTGAGTGACAAAACTGGTTTATCCAATTTAAAAATAAGTTTCTGGAGCGAAAGTTCACATCTTTCTGAAGATGGGGATGTTTTAGTCCCAACTATCTCTATTATTCAAGATTTATTATTAAATCTTGAAAGCCCAGTGGTTATTAAAATGGACATAGAGGGGGAAGAGTGTAATATATTTCGCAAAAACACTTCTTGGCTAGACCAAATAGACTTAATAGCTATTGAAAACCATGGATGTGAAAATGAAATAATTCAAAAGTTGAAAAATAGGGGCTTCGAAGTTATTGTAGATAATCGAAAAATCGACAAAAAATTTGCATGGTATTGGATAAAAACTTCACCAAAAAAATACACCTATGTCATTTCACTTTATAGACTAATTGTTTCGACCCTCATCAAACCTGAAGTAAGTATTATTAAAGGAATAAGAAAATAGAAAATACCCCAGAACACAATACTAAAAAATAGCAACTCACATGAATCTCCAAAGGTCGCTGATTGCCAAGCTCAGAGTAAATTTCTTTCAGTATGCCCTTTCTCTGTTCTTTCGCAATTTACTCCGCATAAATAAGAACGTCTATCTCAATAATATCCCACCAATTCTTCCAACTCCTCCTTATTTCACCAAATTGAACTCTATGATTAAAGAAACAGCGAAGTTTTCAAAAGCAAACTAAAAATATCGAAGCGATACCAAAGCTGTGCAATTTGAAACTTTGCTAAATAAAGTGCTGGAAGAACCAAAACTTGAAGATTGTTGCAAACTGCTTGAAAAAGCGAAAAGCTTTGAAAGGGTTCGAAAACTTCTGGATTTAGCCTCAAAAATTAGGGACGAGAAAGTTGGTAGAATCTTGAAGCTTGACTCCTTTGTTTACCCAGTAAAGAAATGCGTTATGGAAAAATACTGCATATACTGCTCAAATTATGTTGAAAAGTTTAGATTGGAGCCTTTAAGCACTGAAGAGTTCAGCACTGCAATAGATTTCATAAAAGACTGTGAGATGAAAAGGATAACGCTTGAAGGAGGTTACAATCCCGACAATAGCAAGATTCCAAATTTTATAGTAATGGCTAAAAAATCAGGACTTGAAACAATTCTTGACATTTACCCCATAAGCCAATCAGAATTAAGGACATTCAAAGCTCTTGGTGTTTCCGAAATCTATGCCTCACTTGAAATCCCAGATTCAAAGCTTTTCTCCCACTTTAAGCCTGAAGAAAGCTTTGAAAAGCGTTTAGAACTTGCAAAAGAGGTCTGTAGAAATAAAATAGGGCTCTCGAGCACCATAATGATAGGCTTGCCGAACACAAGCTACGAAATCTGGATTAAAGGCTTATTTATGCTCAGAGAATTCGAATGTCTCAATCACTGTGCGATTTCGAGCTTCAATCCAGTCTATGGCACCCCATTACAAAATGCAGAGCCTTTATCGCCAGTAAGCGTTGCGAAATTCGTTGCAATCGCAAGAATTCTGCTCCCAGATAAGGATATTTCAGCCTGTGGCTCAGTTGGTCTACAATCCCTACCGCTAATGCTACTGGCTGGAGCAAACAGGGCTTATCTCGGAGCCTATGTTTGCAGAGCAAGAACTCAGAAGGGGTTTGCTGACGAGCTCGAGGACGTTTTTAAGCCTGATTACGAAGCAAAAGTCAGAAATGGCTTGGTATTTGCAAATCCGTCTGAAGCTGTTGAGAGAATCTGCAGAGATCTTGGATTTGAAGTGGACTGAATGAAAACGGTTATAATCTGAATTCAAGTCCAAGTTTAAAAAGAGGGTGGAAGGTTGAACTCAAAAAGATCGGGCAGGATTAAAAACGTGATTTTCTTTATGTCTGTTGTCATTTCAATTATATTCTCCGCCTCAGCAATTACAATTGAACCTCAAATAGATTTTCAAGTTTCAGTTGCTGGAGATGGAAAGCTTTATCTTGGCGACGATACCGCTTTAACCCTTTTGATAGAAAATGAAGCCAAAATAACCGACTTTCCTGCAAACGAGAACACTTCGCAACTGCTAACCTTACTGACAACAGCCAAAGACGTGAGGGTTGAGCTTGAAGGCGGTTATCCAATAAGCGTTGAAACAGCTAACGCACAAATAATCGGAGACCTTCCAGCTGGAAGAACTGCAAGCGCCACTTTCAGAGTAAAAGTTGATGAAAATGCCCCGCTTGGTGAATACTCGATTCCAGTTGAAATAAGTTATACAAAGGTTTCCCTATCCGCAGTAGGCTCAAACTATTTTATAAGCTATTCAGGAGCTCAAAAGGTCACGGAATACTTTAAAATCAAAATCGCAAAGAAAGACTACGATTTCAGTGCTAAGGTTGTAAGCGATCCATTAAAGGCTGGAAGAGAAGGAAAGGTTGATTTAGTCATAGAGAATGTCGGTGAAAAGGATATAAAAGATGCAGTAATGATCTTGAACGTCTCCGCTCCGATTCTGCCAAATCCAGATGCGATTTCAACTTACATAAGTGAGCTAAAAGCAGGCGAAAAGATCTCGGTATCTTTTAAAGTCTTTGTGAGCGATAAAGCTTTAAGCCAAGATTATCCCGCATCGCTGACATTAAAATTCAGCACAAATTCTGGGCAAATTGCGATTTCGAAGCAAATTGGTTTAGCGGTTGAAAAGGGAAAGGTTTTCTCGGTATCGAAAGTTGAAAGCTTTTTAACTCCAGCAAAATCCATTCAAAGCTCCCAAGCTACTCAAGCGGTTTCCATTGGTCAATCAAGCTTGCTTTCCAGCCTGATGCAAACTCAGTCGCAAAGCTCAACACAATTCGTGACTATGGCTTCAAGAGGAGTTGTGAGGGTTGAATTTGAAAGTCAGGAAGACCTTCAAAATGTGGTTGCAATACTCTCATTTGATAATCAAGCTCTTCAGCCAGAAAACACGCCTTATATGGGCAATATCAAAAAAGGAGAAAAGAAGATTGCGTTGTTCTATGTAAAATCCATGGCTCCTGCTGGGAGTTATCGGGGAAGCTTTTTGCTGAAATACAGGAACGAACTTGGAAGCGAAGTTGCTACACCTCAGGAATTCGTTGAAGTAGAAGTGAGCCCGTCGCTTATAGGCATTGAAAAGGTTGAATCCCAGCTTGGGGTTGGTTTAAAGGGGGATTTGAGAGTTTTGCTTAAAAATAAGATTGATTATGCCTTGGAATCCGTGGAACTCTATATTTTTGTCCCCTCTTTTATAACCACTCTTAGTCAAAGCTCTTATCTGCAGAAGTTGAACCCAAATGATGTTGGAGAGGCTAAGTTCAGGCTTTCAGTTTCTGAAGACGCTCTTGGTGGTTATTACAGGCTTTATATTCTCGCAAAGTATAAAATTGGAAATGCTGAAGACCTTTTAAGCATAATCGAGGTTCCCGTTTTCGTTGCACCGAAATTTTCATCTTTTGAAGTCCTCAGCGTAGATGGGGAGCTTTATCCAGATTCAACTGGAGAGATAGCGGTTAAGATAAAGAATTCTGGAAGTGCTGTTGCAAAGAATGCTGTTGTTGAATTGCAGGTTTCACCACCTCTCAGCGTTGCTGGAGTGAGCTCGATTGCGAGCATGATTGGTGTATCTCAGCCGGGAGTTTACTTTGTTGGGACTATGAATCCAGGAGATACCGCTGTAGCTAAGTTCAGGATTGAGGCAAGCAAGGATGCAGGAATTGGATTTTATCCCGCAACGATTACTTTGGGCTTTGAGAATGAAGAGGGCTACAAGCAGAAGTCAAATCCAATAACGGTTTCAATCGAAGTCAAAGAGAGACCTCTGCTTAATTTCGTCACAATCACAACTTTAGCCCTAATCTCCTTTGCAATAATTGCAATTGCAAGGTTTGCGAGAAAAAGAAGGAAAGCATGAACCAGCAAGAAAACTTGTTAAAGAGCTGGATAGCCTTCTTACCTGTAAGCTTCGGTCTATTCATGGTTTTGCTCGATGTCAGCGTTCTTAATGTAGCTTTACCAAGAATTGCAGAAGATTTCAACGCAAAGATGTCGGATTTGCAGTGGATTCTGAATTCCTACACGCTAACGATGGTTGTGCTGCTTGTGCTCACTGGCAGGCTTGGAGATATGTATAGGCGAGATAGGCTTTTCATTCTCGGCATGGTCATATTCACAGCAAGCAGTTTTCTCTGTGCGCAATCGTGGAACATAGAGTCACTAATCTTTTTCCGCATAATTCAGGCAGTCGGAGGAACGATTCTGAGCGCAAATACATTGGCAATAGCAACTGAGCTTTTCCCAGCGGGAAAAAGGGGAACAGTAATGGGCTTAAATGGCATTCTGATGGCATCAAGCTTCACTCTTGGTCCAATAATAGGTGGTTGGCTCACTACGCATTTGAGCTGGCACTGGGTTTTTTATATAAACGTCCCAATCGGAATAATCTCTACAATTGCGGGCTGGTTCACAATTCCAAAGCTTGGGGCGAGAGAGAAAATGCCAATCGATTATCTTGGAACTTTTTTGCTCGCCATTGGCTTGGGTTCGCTGACTTTGGGCATCATAGAGGGACAAAACTGGGGTTGGGGTGATGAAAAAACCTTAGCATGCTTTGTGATTTCGATTCCATACTTAATAGCATTCGTTTTCAGAGAAATAACCTATGAATATCCTTTGCTCGATTTGAGCTTATTTAGAGTTCGTAATTTCACGGTTGGATGCTTAGCGTCGTCAATTTTATTTTTTGGAATGTCAGCCTCAATCTTTCTAATTCCATACTTCCTTCAGGGAATAAAATCTCTAAGTGCAGAACAGGCGGGCTACTGGATGATCGCAATGCCAATTATGAACACAATAGTCTCTCCAATTGCGGGAAGGCTTAGTGACAAGATGAATCCAAAATATCTAATGTGTATAGGTCCTCTGCTCTTCGCTTTCGGCATGTTCAACCTGATGGATGTAAGGATCGAAGTTACCTACTGGGAATTCTTTGTTATGCTCATACCTCTCGGAATAGGCAATGGATTGCTTATATCTCCGACATTAAACGTTTTAATGGCTTCGATTCCAATAGAAAAGGCGGGAGTAGCAAATGGAACGCTAAGATCGATGAATACCTTAGCTCAGGCGATGGGTGTTGCGGTTGGTGGCGTTTTGCTTACAAGCAGAATGAAAGACTGGATTCCAAGCTACGGCAACCAGATACCCGACCCCGGCACGATGAATTTGTTGTTCTATTTAGCTGTTCAGGGCAAACCAGTTCCACTGATTGGAATGGTTGAAG
Organism: Archaeoglobaceae archaeon; assembly: GCA_038734275.1. Lineage (NCBI taxonomy): Archaea > Methanobacteriati > Methanobacteriota > Archaeoglobi > Archaeoglobales > Archaeoglobaceae > Archaeoglobaceae archaeon. Next base: position 33,675 of record JAVYOO010000007.1, on the reverse strand, counting down.
GTTTCATGGATAGCTTTGCCTTCGTTTTCTCTACAATGCTATGGCTCCCAATCTTTGCCTCGCTTCTAACCCTACTTTTTTTGAGTGGCGAAGAACATTTGAACAGTTTAAAGGCAAATAGGACTTAAAGTAGATATGTGAGCAAGGAGCGAAATTCTTATATTCTGTAAATCTTTGCTTAGTTAGGTGAAAGCATGGCTATCGTTGAGAAAATAAGCCTTATTCTGAGCTGTTTGCGAAACAGCCAAATATTCCCTCGGAGTGATTAAATACGTGAGGTGATCTTAATGCGGGAGAATCTGAACGTCCTAATCTTTTTCCTTGCAGTTCTTTTGGTCGCAGTTGGGCTTAAATTCATTCCAAGCCTGTCCTTTCTTGGTTTAATTCTACTCCTCGCAATAGTTCCCGCGATTATGCTTAGATTTCAAAGCTTCTTTTCAAAAAAGACGACAATTTTAGGAATTTTTATTGCTGGGCTCATTGCTAATCTCCTTCTGGGCTTAGCGTTGCTCTATTTGGTGAAAGAGATAGATCTTGTAAGTATCTTAGCGTCTTTGCCATCTTTGCAAGCTCTTTTTTGCTCTCCGCTGGAGTAAGCAGAAGGGAAATCTTTGCCTTCTACTTCTGGTTCCTGATCTCTGCTGGACTGGCAATTCTTTTTCTGCTCCCGACTGGAAGAGCAGAGTCAGTTGGTTTTGCTCATAATTTACCAGCAGAACTGCGGTTTATACCATTGGTTACAATTTATCTCGAATTCTCCTTAATCCCTTCTGCTTTCTGTTTTGTTTTCAGGAAAATAAAAGCATTCTTAGTGTTTCTTCCAATGCCAATCGTTCTCGGCTACGCGTTGTTCTTCTCAATTTAAAATATGCTCTCGATTCAGAAATTTTTAATATTGCTTATTGTTAGCTCAAGAAGTTCGAGTTTAGTGATACATAATTTCCTTCACGTGAGAAATCTTGAGCTTAAAAAGTGTTACTAAAATTCAAAATTTTATTCCAAATCAAAAAACCTCTTTTTACATATATGTCATCAAGTAGCAAAATCTTTATATATTAGTAGCACGCAACATAGCTTAGTGAGAGCATGACAGCTAAGAAAATAATAAGCCTGTTTCTGGTTTTAGTCATGCTTTGCAATTTAGCGACGCCAGTGATGGCAAAAAAAGCTGAAGGAGAGACCGAAAACAGTTGCAACGACATAACGCTGAAGAGAATTGTGGAAGTCGAGATTGCAAAGAATGGAAAGGCGATTTTGAACATTACAGAAGTGAACAAAAGCTTAAGCGAATGGATTGCTGAAACAGAGATCAAAGGTCAAAAATACAGGATCTTAGTCCTTCCCCATACAAATAGCACATACATCATCAAGATTTTGAATAGCAGGAATTTGGAAATTTGGAGTGGAGTCTCAAATTACAATCCAATTGAGAACCTTGGAGAAAGAACTTATCGACTGAGTGTTCCAATTCCTCCAGACGCTTATTTAGACATATATCCTGACAAATATAGCTATAGAAAAGGCGAGAATGGAGTAGTTACTTTATTCATCGATAATGGAGGTGTAACAATAGGGTATACCTCCTACTTCATCATAATTCCACAAGGTGTTACTTATAATGGAGTTCTTGATGGTCCACAGCCAATAGCTAAGATTCACCTGACAGAAACAAATGGATGTTATCCGGTCCCAGAGTATGGCGTTGTTTGCGGCAAAGGGGAACTTCTTTTCTGGCAAGCGGGGTTCATCTTTCCGGATACAAAAAACAGGTTGTGCTTGATGTTACTAACTCTGGAAAATTCAAATTTGAAGCCGGAACTGCGGTTGTGGATGCTATCATCGGTTGGGGTGATGTATCCTCAGATAGCTTTACGGTGACAGTATCATGAAGATAAGGAATAACGTAATCTATTATTTGCTAATATTTTTACTTATCTACTTGCTAATTTCAGCAATGATCGCTCCGTGGTTTGCAAAGCCAGTCATGCTCTTGTTTGGAACGATTTTCCTAATCGGACTCCTGCTTGTAATATTTGCTATTTTTAAAGTTGTAAGTAAAAAATTGCTGCGGATTAGGAAGTGATTGAAATGATAGAGAAAAGAAGCAGCGAAAGCTCTTGCCAAGATCAAAGCTGCTTAGCATTTGATTACCAAGTGGAGATCAAAGAGATCTACAATTACTCAAACAATGGCAAGAAACTCACTTTCAGCGAAGTAAAAGTTTACAACGCAACAGCGAGCTTCGATTTCAAAGTGCTTAGCTACTTCGCCGAAACCGCAACCTATAATCTTAGCTTGGTGACAAGAATGATACAAGTTGAAGGCGAGAACTACTTCGTAACCGCTGTCAATGTAGCTCCTAAGGATGAGAAGAAGTTTGCTCCATTCGCTGATGTCATCGAGATTAAAAGCAAAGCCAAGCTCTCCGAGCACTACAGAATTCTTGCTGAAGTGCTGAATGAGATAAGAAAGCAAGATGAGACTTCTTGGATTTGGAATAAGGCTAAGCTTGAGCTGGGCTATTTGAGCAAAGCGGTTGAGAGGAATTTGGCTGAGTTTAATGTTGAGGGGAAAGGAAATGCGTTGGTGATGGATTCAATTAACGTCTGCGATTTTATGTTAAATCCCGTAATATACCTTCGTTTCCAATGTTTAGACCCAAGACAGCCAGCTTGGTAAATTAGCCTATCCTGTTGCGGAACTTTATTTGCTGCATCTACAATCTGCACAGCAACATGTTTAGCATCAGGACTCACAGGTTGCGCTTCATGTATTTGGGCAGCTTTGCAGGGTATCCAAGCTTGTTACTCAAGTTGCCCTAAAATGAATATTTGCTGGGCTCCGGTCGGTTTCACGGTTTCGTGCACGAGATTATGGTAAATTTTTTTTAAATCAATGGAGTGATATGGCTATGGATTTACTACTCCTGCTAAACATAATTGTGCCCATAGTGCTTTTAGTGGCTTAATTGCAATTGGAAAAAGAATTAAAGCTAAAGAAGGTATTAGAACTTAGTTGCTATACCTTATGGCAGTTCTTCTCCTTTTACTCCATGGTTTGCTAAAAGTCTTCAAAATTGGATCTTCTGAACTTCAACTCACAGCACTAATAGCAGTCTTCATCCTTTTAATTTTGGCTTTGTTGTCAAAAAGAGACTTTGGAAAAAATAACCCATTAGAAAATTTTTGCTAAGGGCTATGGTTAAAATTTATATTTTTATTTTATTTAAGGAGGGTTAAACATGGAAGAGGCACCGATCTGGGTTGATTGCCTTGGACTCTCTGGGTTTGTATTTGGTCCGGCACTTTTAATTTGGACTCTTGTTTTCAAAAATAGGATCTTAGAGAAAGAGGGCACAAAAGGCTTTTATGGTGGGGATTCTATTTTCCATTCTGCTAATTTTAATGGCTCTCTTAACTTATCTTCGCAGAGTCCAATTCTTGGACGCTACAACATTCGCGATACTTACTACTTCTGCTTTTTACACCGCAGTTATACTATTCTTTGTTTTGGGTAAATTAGAAGGAAGAAAGGGCTTAGTTGAGCAAAACTGAGATAATTTTATATTTTTGTCAAATTAACATTTACAGAGCTCAATAGGCTTAATCAGGTAATAAAGTTCCCTCCTATCTTTAGCCCTTTCGCGGGCAATGATCTCAAAGCCTTAAAATCTGCCTCATTTCCTTTACTGAGCTTATGCACAAATAGAATTTTGCCATCTGGCTTCAATTTGGGCAAAAATCTTCTCAAGGCGGTCATCGAAGAGGCGAAGGGCAAAGTCAGATCGTTCAAAATAACATCAACAGGCTCGATTTTGCTAATGTCGAACTTAAAGGCATCCTCTATAAAAATCTTGATATTTCCAAGGCTTTCAAGCTCTTTAAGGGCTTCCTCGAATTCCTTGCTGAACTCTATGCCATACACAAACCTTGCTTTCTCGCTTGCGTAAAGCAGAAATCCACCCGCAGAACTTCCAAGATCTCTTTTTAAGTTTTATAAATATAATATCTCCCTCATACAATCTCCACGGATGAAACAGTGTCTTTTTGCAGAAAAAGGAGATCGCAAATTTCATGGTCTTGAAGGATTAAGCAAAAGTGTTTCACTTTCATACGATCACAATTAGCTATTTGCTAAGTTGAGATTTAAATCAATCAATAAATTGCCCCCCAAAAGAACCATGCTCCGTTTTTATAAAACCAATGTTCTGCTAAAAGAGTTCCGAATTACTGACAGAGAAAAGGCTAAATAACACTAACCAGAAGTAGAAAAAATGAATGTTTTGGAAGTAAAAACTAAAAAGAAAACGGAGATCCTCGATATCACAGAAGAAGTCGAGAAAATGCTAAAAGGCACTGGAATTGCTCTTATTTACACTCCGCACACAACCGCCTCGATCATTCTGAATGAAGCGGAAAGCGGTCTGCTTGAAGACATTCTTAAAGCTCTTGAAAAAATTGTTCCCCAAAATGTAAGCTACAGGCACAACGAGATCGATAACAACGCTGAAGCTCACATCAAAGCTTCTTTGCTTGGAAATTCCGTGCTCATCCCTTTTGAAAACGGAAAACTCCAGCTCGGCACTTGGCAAAGAGTCCTATTTCTGGAATTCGATGGTCCAAGGACAAGAAAGGTGTTCGTGAGGGTTCTATGAGGGACAAAAGAGATCATTACTACTGGGAAGCGAAGAAGCAAGGCTATCGCAGTAGAGCTGCGTTCAAACTGAAGCAAATAAATCGGGATTTCAGGCTAATTCGCAAGGGAGATGTTGTTCTCGACCTTGGTGCCACGCCGGGTGGCTGGAGTCAGGTTGCGGTGGAACTTGGGGCTTTCGTTGTTGCGGTTGACATAAACCCGATGGAAAAGCTTGAAGGCGTAACCTTCATTCAGGGCGACATTACCGACGAATCTCTCGTCGAGACCTTGCTTGAGATCAGCGATTGCTACGACGTAGTCATGAGCGATGCTTCGCCAAAGATCAGCGGAGTGTGGACTGTAGACCATCTTCGCTCCGTAGATCTGGCAAGAGCAAGCTTCAGAATTGCACAGCAAGTTTTAAGGCTTGGGGGCAATTTTCTTGTTAAGGTTTTTCAGGGTGAAGAGATCCAGAATTTCTACAATGAGCTGAAGCCTCATTTCGGCTTCAAGAAATTCCACAGTCCAAAGGCTTCAAGAAAGAGCAGTGCGGAGATCTACTTCATCGGAAAGGGTTTCAAGGGCTTAAGATAGGACTTTCTAACTTCGTTTCCATGCCCCGGATAAGCTATTTCCCATTCCATTTCAATAAACTCCTTTACAGACTCAAGATAACGTTTATAATCACTGCAAAAGCTCCTTAGCGAAAGCTTACCACCATTTCTTATAAGATCACCACAATAGGCATTAAAGCCTTTAAAAATGCAAACGCTCCCGGGAGTATGCCCCGGTAAGTGGACGATCTTGAGACTGCTTTCGAGCTCAAAAATGCTCCGAACGTTCTCTGGTGCTCTATAATTGCTCAACTTCTCAAGCATTTTAGCCATCATTCCCATAAAACCACTGAAATTGAATTCCTTCTCTCCAAGAACATAGGGCATGTCCTCGGGATGAACATAAATTGGACAGCCAAAGATCCTTTCCAGCTCCCTTGCTCCCGCAATGTGGTCGAAATGTGCATGGGTTATTATGATCGCATCAAGCTCTTCAATCTGTTTGGCTAAAAGCTTCCCGTCGGTTCCGGTGTCGATCAAAATCTTTCTGCTTCGATCTTCAATTAAATAAGCGTTGCAACCTCTTGACTTCAGCCTCATAGCTCAAAGCTCATCAGATCTTCCGCTATAATAGCATTGAATTCGAAGAATTCGAGAATTCTGTCTTTCTGTGCGAGGGTCATTGGGTAAAGATGGGTTAGATAAAGCTTTTCAGCTTTGCAAGATCCAAGGCACTCTTTAAGATTCTCGGGCGTTGTGTGAAAGTCCGCCTTGAATCCAAAGGGCAAAGATAGCTCATGGATTATAACATCGCAATCCAAGGCAAATAACTCGGGAAAAGCCCTTGTGTCCCCGCTTATTGCTACAGCATCGTCTAAAATGTAAGCTCTGCTTTCGATCGTGTGAATCGTCGCAAGAGTGCTTACTTTCAGTCCCCCAATCTCAAACTTTTCATCTTCGCAAACAAAGAACTTAAGCTTTCCCCTTAGATACGGATAGACATTTAGCATGCTTTCCATGAAGTTCTTTGTTCCCTTTGGACCATAGATCTCAATTATATCACCATCCATTAGCCATCTTGCCTTTAAAAGGTTGATCAGATCTCCGTTATGATCCAAGTGGTTATGGGTCAGGCAAACCGCATCTATTTCCGTGGGCTGAATGCCCAGTTCTTCAAGTCTAAGCAGAGCCCCACAGCCGATATCGACAAGAAACTTTAAATCGTCTTCAATAAGAATCGAACTCTGAGCCCTTTTTTCACACGGCACTGAAACACCAGTGCCAAGAAAAGTGATCTTCATTCTCTCACCCCTAAAAATTCAGCAAGCTCTTCAATTATTGATGCGGAAAGCAATTCCTCTCCCTTAAGGATCCTAAAGCCTTCTTTAAGCTTTAAGCCAACATTCTTCCCGAGAGCCTGATAATTTGCAACCACAAATTCCGAAACCGCCTCTTCTGGCCTCGTATGCTTTCTGAAGTCGAAAGCCCACCATCTGCCATCCTCTAAGAAGGGTTCAAAAACTCTCTGCTTCGACAGAAAATTCTTCACATTATCGTGGTCCTCAAATATGGGTCCAAGTTTTCTCGTGATCCTCGAAAGCTCCTTTATCTGACATTCAAAGATCAGATAACATTTATCCTTGGCGAAATAGCTGAAGCGAAGGGGCATAAAGCCCTCTCTTTTTAGCATCTCAAAGATCTTTCTTCCCGCTCTTTCGAGCTGTGGATAAAGGTTGTCTTCAACGATGTCTGGCTTTTCAAACTCCAACGCAAATATTTCGGAACTTCTGAGCTCCATAGCCTTCAAAATAATGCCTGCTGAAATCCTTTTTCGCTTAGGAATAAAAAATTCAATTGAGGGATTTTCAAAGAAAAGTCTTGAGAGATGCACAAACCTTGCCAAATTATCAATGCTCAGATTTGCCGCAACGTTTCTTTTCTCGTCAACTGGATCAACTACAAAGAAAAATTCTCCTTTGCGAGTTTCTCCTTTTTTTGGATCTATAACAGTTTTTCGATCCCATTTTCGGGCATTTTTAATGCATTCAATAAATGATCCGTAAAAGACTATTAGAAGCTCGCAGAGATAGCCTGAAAAGCCTCTGACTTTATATTCTGCACCATACAGTCCATTAGCCTTCAGAAACAACTTCAAAAGCCTTATTTCGTTTTCTTTCCCTTTAACTCTTTCTTTAAGCCATTCATGGTGAAATGGTGTCCTGTCAACAGCAGAAATGATCTTATTGGCACTCTCAACTCTGTAGCACGGAACGAGATCAACTTCAACGCCTAAAAGCTCTCCATGAACATATGGATGCTCAGCATACCTCAGCTCGAATTTTTCAAATATTTTTTTGCCGATCTCAATGATTTGATTTTCAAGCTCTTTTTTTGGAATCGTAGCTGGGAAAAGGACAAAAACATCTATCTCCAGATTGCCACGAAGCCAAGTATTCCTTGCATAGCTACCCACAAGCCTGTAATCAAGTGCCAAGGAATTCAGCTTTTCTAAAAGCTCTTTTTCAGCTCTCTTAGCCTTTTCAACCTCCTCCTCGCTTGGAATTGCAAGCTTAAGAGCTTCGCTCAGCAGTTCATTCATTTCTGCCACCAAAAACAAAAATGTCCTTGTAAATTGGGCCAGATGGCTTAAGAATGCTCTGCTTCAGCCTGAAATCTTTAACAACCATCTCTCCAAAATTTTGGTCTTTATATTTTTCTAAGACTTTTTCAAGCTCGGGATTCCTTCTTTTAACCCTTGCAATTGTTACATGAGCCTCGAATGGCTTATCCCTTTCAAATCCGAGCTTCTTGAGTGCCGAATACACGCTTTCTGCAAGTCTGATGATCTCTTCTCTGCCCTCTTCGATTCCAATCCATACAACCCTCGGTTCACCTTTCTTTGGAAACTTCCCGACACCTTTCAGAGCGATTTTAAAGTTTTTAAAGTCAAGTCTTGAGAGAGAATTCTGAATTTCACTCAATTTAGCCTCTGGAACCTCGCCGAGGAACATCAAAGTTGTGTGGAGATTTTCCCGCTCAACAGTCTTCAAACCTTTAACCCGAGATAGCTCGGCAAGCAAAGGCGAGAGACTTTCCTTGATTTTCTCATCCATTTCAACCGCAACGAACAGCCTCATTCGCTGTTTATAGGCGAGGAAGTTTAAAAATATTTAGCCTAAATGAATTGAGATTAAGTAAATTGCGGAAATTAAGGTCGCAAACCCGAGTATTTTGCGAAGCTTTTCAAAACTAACCTTCAGACTTTTACCAAAAAGTAAGACCACCAAGATTGCTGAGGAAAAGCCCAGAACGTAGAATAAAGAAACCAGTAAAGGCCTCTCGCTCAAAACTGCTTCAGAAACTGCGATTCCCAAGAAGGGCGTAATGCATGGAAGCCAGAGAAAAGTGAGAAGAAAGCCAATAAAGAAGGGGGGTAGCTTCATTTTTGATATTGAGGCCAGTTTCGAAAATCTTTTTGAGATCTCCAGTTCCAAGCGGTCGCTGAGCAGGTATGCTGAGAAGAACAGCAGTAGAATGCTTGCTAAAAGCCTTAATCCGGAGATCAACACAGAAGTTAGGCTTAAAAGCGAGATCGACAGGATCAGACCAGCGAATAGAGCCAAAGAATCCTTTATTTCAAGCTTTGAGCCAGCAAAAACTATAGGTAGCACTGGAAGGACGCATGGAGACAGAATGGATATGAAGCCCAGAAAAAATGCAATTAATTCTTCGAACATGAAAAAATTGAAGTCTACCTTCTGTAGACTTCTCCAACATCCAGCTCGAGGCGTTCGCTTATTATGTCAAGAATTTCGCCAATTGTTGAAAGTAGCCGGTTGTATGACTCGATGAACATGACTACACTTTCCCTTGCATTTAACTTCGATTGCAGATCTGTTAGCTCATTCAAAAGATCGTTATCAAAAACACCCGACATCTGCTTTGTTATAAAGTCCTGTTGTTTCTTCTGGAACTCAATAATCATCGCCTGAGCTTCGGTATCCGCTTTCAGGTTTTTCTCCATTTCTAAGAAGTCTCTGTATTCCTGGAGGTTCATTAACGCCTCGGCCAAGGCTTCAGCCTTTTCCCTAACTTCTTCATCTATCATTAAACCACCCTTTTCGAATTTCTAACTCTTCAGCTCGAGACTATATTAAGCTTTCTATCCAACTATTTCTATGATTGATGGTTGTAGCAAGGCGTAAATCGATGCAGATAAGAAGATTAACAAAACTATTCCTGATGCGATCGCAGCATGCCTCGAACTCAATTCCCTCTCATTTTTCACCGCAAAAACCCAATATACTGACTGCCAGATATAAAGAACCATTCCGAAGAATACGGAAGCTGTCAGTGCATCCGAATTTCGCATTACAAATGACTCATATCCGAGATAAATCGTTATAGGGCATAAAATGATCGCTGGAATATAGCTGAATGCCACAAATTTCATCAGAGTTGCAAAGTTTCCTTTTCCCTTAAAGATTGCCGAAAAAACATAAAGAAGTGCTGTAACTACCATCCACCCTATAAAGGTAGACACAAAAGCACCACCCAATGTTGAAACCATGATCAATGGCTTAAACATCTCTATTTGCGACCCGGATAATCCCTGCTTCCTCATCTCCTTTACTGCCACTTCCAAGACAGTTTCCAATGAAAAATAAGCGGTAAAAGTTGCCATTATTGCTGAAATCAGCACGATAACTACTGGCAATTTAAAACTCATTGTCTTACGCTCTGAAAAGAACTTGTCAGGATTTACCAAAATGTCCATGAAAAAAGTTTGAGACCTATTATATAAGGCTAACTGAAAAATGAAGGTTCAGAATTTCTCTTTCAGCCTTTTTATAACTTCAACTGCAAATTCTTTCGTCTTCAAATTCCCCCCAAGGTCTGGAGTTGTCTTTCCACTTGCTATTGTCTCTTCAAGAGCTTTTTCGACCTTCTCAGCTTCTTCAGTATAGCCAATATGTCGAAGCATCATGCAAGCTGTGAGGATCATTGCAGTCGGGTTCGCAATTCCCTTTCCCGCAATATCAAATGCCGCCCCGTGAACTGGCTCGAAGATCGCATATTTATCTCCAATGTTTGCTGAAGGAGCTATTCCAAGCCCGCCAACAAGTCCAGCGGTGAGATCGCTAACAATATCGCCGAACATGTTTGTGGTAACGATCACATCGAATCGATAGGGGTTCATCACGAGAAACATGCAGGCTGCGTCTATGTAGTATTCGTTGAATTCTATGTTCGGATACTCTTTCGCAACCGTTCTGCATGCATTCCTAAAGACTCCGCATGTTTTCCTCATCACATTAGCCTTATGCAATGCGGTGACCTTCTTTCGCCCCTCTTTCTTTGCAAGCTCAAAAGCAAATCTTGCTATTCTCTCAGAAGCTCTTTTTGTTATGACTCTCATCGCAAGTGCTGAATCTTCGATTTCGAACTCAAAGCCTTTGTATAGGCATTCTGTGTTCTCTCGAACAACAACAAGATCAAGCCCCGGATAAAGGCACTTGACACCCTTCAAAGCTCTTGCGGGTCTCACGTTTGCATAAGTCTCAAGTTCTTGGCGTAGCCTAACTATCACGTCCGCAGCACTCTCACCTGCAGCACCGAAAAGCACCACAGAGTTCTTTCTGCAAGCTTCAAGCGTTTCCTCAGGCAAAGCTTTTCCATATTTTTGCAAAGCCTCATCTCCTGCTTCATAGAACTCATATTGCAGACCAAGATCGAGTTCGTTCAGGATTAGAATCGTAGCATCCATCACTTCCTTTCCTATGCCGTCCCCGGGAATTACAACGATTTTCATCTTCCCATCTCCTTCCTGCAATAGTTAATAAGCCCCCCACTTTCAACGATCTTAAGCAAAAACTCCGGCATCTCGTTTATTTTGTATTTCTCACCTTTTGTTAAATTCACGATCACGCCATTCTTCAGATCAAGCTCAATTTCGTCTCCTTCACTGATCTTATCAGTCTCAGGGCACTCGATAACCAACAAGCCAGTGTTAATAGCATTTCTGAAGAAGATCCTCGCAAATGATTTCGCTATTACTGCACTCACACCCAGACCCTTTAAAGCCAGAACCGCATGTTCCCTGCTACTGCCACAGCCAAAGTTCCTGCCAGCAACGATAAAATCACCTTTTTTAGCTTTGATTGCAATATCTCTCCTAACATTCTCAAAAGCATGCTTTGCAAGCTCCTCAGGTTCATTAAAGACCAGATATTTGCCCGGAATGATCACATCGGTGTCTATGTCATCACCAAACTTCCAGACTCTTCCCATGAATTCCGTTTTCAGAGGATTTAAAAAACTATATCACATGTCCCGGGTTCAATACAAGAACAATGACGAGAACGATGAGCCCCAAAATGAGCATTCTTAAGCCATTTAGAATTGCTCTATCCTTAGCCATTCTGCCCATAATTACACCAAGGACGAAAAGGCTTGCAGAACAGATGATCAGTGAACACTCCAAAGCCTCAAAAGGTGAAAGAAAAACGTATGGGAGAATAAGTATCAAAGCACCTAACATCGGTGATACTCCATGAACCAGCGACGAGAAAAAGGTTGCAAATTTGTGGGCTTCGTCAAAAATCGTTTCGTCGAGTTTAGAAAGCATAGACTTCTCCCTTCTATATCTTAACGCCTTCTGTTCAATTCTCTCTGCCTCAAAAGCTCCCCAAGAGCTTGAAATTCCCAAAGCCAAAGCGGTTGCAAAGCCTACTGGAATTATTAGCTCCCGAGTGTTATGTCCAGAAAGATAAGCTCCAATAATCATTCCTGCAATTGTTATTAGCCCGTCAAAAAAGCCAATTACAAAGTATCTCCTCAAGATTGCCGAAATTTCTACGAGATCAAAGTAAACTCTCGCTTCCCTAAGTTTTCGTAGGTTCATTTCAAGAGATTCTCAACCAACTCAAAGGGTAAGTTTATTTCTGAAAGCTTTTTCTTCGCTCTTGCAAGATCCTGGGGCTTATATACCCTATTCTTTGCTTTTCCAACTATTGCTTCAAGCTCGAGATCTGTAAGAAAGTTTTTGAGGTAATCTAAAACCTCGTTCTTTGCGATAATCTTTACATCTTCCTTTTTTATAAATTTTGTTGAATTAAATATATAAGCCTGATTCTTCCAGCACTTCTCGCATTCCGAGATCAGAACTCTCGTTCCTTCCAAAACTAGCCAGAATTTCTGTAACATTGAACCCCCACAATCGCAAAAACCGCCAAAAATCTTCTCATTGACCTCACTAAGACTATAGGCCATGTTGTCAACAACAGCCCTTTTTATAGGTTCAATTAAATGGATCATACCGGCACTACTTTTTTGAGTTCCGGAATCTTGGTTCTCAAAACCCTCTCAACAAAAGCCGTAAGAGTGATCATGGACATGGGACACGTTCCGCATGCTCCTAAAAGTCGAACCTTAACAATCCCTTCCTTTTCATTCACTTCAACAACTTCAATGCTTCCGCCCTCAGCCATAAGCATCGGTTTTATATCTTTCTCGACGACTTCAATGACTTTTTGTTTCGGAACCATAACCTGCCTTATGAGCGAGAAATAATAATTTTTTGCTTACTCTGGAACCAGTCCCAAACTTTTTTTAATGCGTTAAGCAGGGTTTTATATCTTTCTTCCCCACCAATTTCCCGCCAAGAGCGTAGCTGAAGACACTTTGCAACCAGTATTTGCTCTTCTCTTTCATCAAGCTTCGTTTTATCGACATTTGAATAGTAATATCTCACAAGAGGTCGTGCTATGTCGGAAATGTATTCATAGAAGCCTAAACCTTCAAAGTATTTCGTAATTCTTTCAATCTCAAGCTCTCGAATCTTTGGTGGATCGCATTCTACGTTTCCTTTAAGTGATTTAAGGATGTAAATGGCTATTTCAGTTTCAAGATCGCTGAGTTCATCACTCAGATATTCAATAAACCTTCGAATGAATTCGATGTTCATCTTTTTAACACTTTCATCAACTTTTATAGACTTGAGCACAATTATCGTGTATTCTCCACTCACCTCATTTCGCTGGGGAGTCATGTGGATTGGCACAAAACCGTTTTTAAGCCAGAACCTTATTAGTTCATTGGAAACGCCAAAACCCGAACCGACCCACTCCAAGCCGTTCTGCTCGGCCCATTCAATTATTCTCCTCAAAGCAAAGCTCCCAATACCCATATCCATAGCGCTCGGATGAACTGCAATCCTAACAATTCTCACCCCCTTAACTCTTGAAAAATCGTAATTCCAAAAGTGCTTCAGAACAAGATCTGGAATTATCTGACCTCTTGGCTTATATCCTTCCCTGATCTTTGCAATTAGCCCGTCATCCATTCCACCCTCGATTGCAAGATGAAGTGAACAAACAACTTTACCGTTTACTTTAATCACTGCTGGAAGATGATTTGGTGTATCAAGCAAAACCGCAAGATCAGAGGGGCGATTTCTGTAGTGTGCAAGCACGTAAATTCCAAAGAATTCTCTCAACAATTTTTCGTCTTTCAACAGTTCTTCCTTCTCAAGTAGTTCAAATTCAAGCTCGGAATTCTTAATCTTCTCAATGTCCTCGCTACCAATCTCTGCTGGTTGTGCATTGAGTAATAAAACATCGTAAAGCCAGTTCTCAATCGGATCTCCGACACCGTATCTTATGGGCTCGGAGAGATGTATTTTTTCAACTTCTATGCTTTCGTCTTCTTCAAGCTTTTTGAGGAATCTAACGTTAAAACTCCTCCCGGTTCCTTCGTAACCATGAATCGTTGTTGAAAAAATCACATGTCTAACTCCCTCTGTAATCTTCAGGAGCACCGGAACTTCAATACCCGCAGCCTCGTCAACTATCAGTATGTCTGCGAACTCTTTCTCCTCTAAAGCTCTTCTTGGAATTGTATACTCAATCCGAGCATATTTGCTGTTCAAAACAGTGACAAGTTCATCTGTTTTCTTAACGTAGAAGTCTTTCATTCCCTGCCGCTTCATGGCTTTTATTAGAAACTTGAAGTAATTCTGAACCGCATGCGGTGTTGGGGCAACAACGAGAACTCGAATTGGTCTCTTCAGCAATCTTTCGAGCCTTGAAACGAGAGCAGGAGTTACGATTCCAAGCACCGCAGTCTTTCCTCTTCCACGATCAGCTGTAATCACGACTGCCTTTCGTTCTTTCTCTCTCTCAAAGAACCTCTCAAATAGCTGAAGAACTCTGACTTGATCCTGAGTTGCACAAAGCTTGTAGAGCTTTTTCTTTATTCTTGTCTCCTCTCCCGGGATCACAATTTCTTCTCTCGAAGAACCTTTGGGAGAAAATTCATATTTTTTAATAATTTCATTTTTATCAATATCGTAAATTATAACTCCTTCTGCTGCCAGAGTTCTATTTAGAAATCTGCGATAAAACCGCCCAACAACGTCCTCAAGTCTGAAAGGTTCGCTGATCAGATCTTCATGCCATTTGCTTATCAGATTTTTCCACTTTTCAAGCCTTGGAGAGATTGCAATTATAATTCCACCCTCCTCAACTGTCTCAACTACTATTCCAAGATCATTAGGATGAAAACCCTCGCTTAAATCCATTATAAGTGAAGAAAAAGTCATTCCGAGCACATTTATAGAATTTTTCCAGTGAACAAGCTCGCCCTTGAACTTATCTTTTGCAATTTCTAAAAAGTCCTCTCTACCAACTACGAGTAGTTGATCCTTTTCAAATCTTTTTTTATGCTCTAAATACACCTTTTCAGCAACATCAACAGCCTTCTTAAGGCTACTTGAGCACAGAAAAACCATAAATCTGTGCCGATTCTTGACCGCAATCTCTCCTGCTTTAACTACTTCTTGAAAAAGTTCTTCCATCATATAAATTTCGACAGAAGTAATAAAATAATTTCGCCTCAGATTTTCAGAATTTTGTGTAACCTTTCGAATGCCTTTTTCTTTTCAAAACTTTCGAGATCTGTCTGCTCCAGCACTTCTTTCATGAATTCTATCACCTGATCATAAATGTCTCTTCGCACGGGAAATGGCACTCCATCCTTGCCACCAACCGCAAAGCAGAACTTTGCAGGATCCTGTTTGTCGTATTCCACGTTGTAAATCAAATCCGAGATTAAAGCAAGAGCCCTTATCGTCTCCCTACCTATCCCCCTTATAAGCAGAAGATCTTCAAATCTTTCAGGCTGAAGCTCATAAGCTCTCTCGACTGCCTTCCAGTCTATTTTTCTTGGAATCATTAGCTTTTCACCGAATTTTACCAGAGAGAAAAGCCTTGAGTAGTCTTCCTTGAATCTGCGATCTCTGACTACATCCAGAATTGTCCCTACTGCTTCCCTACTTTTGCTCGAAAGCATGTTAACGACTTCTCTTTCAATTCTCTCACTTATAATTCCACTGTGAACATCTTCAAGCTTCGGAATTGTCTTGTAGACGCTCCAGTGGTATCTTCTTGCAAGCTTTTCTTCAGGATTCATTCCCTGCTGAACTACTGTGAAATGGTTTGGTGTAAAAAAGACTGCGTGATGATAAAGTGTGTAGCCGTCAATCAGTGCGGCGTTGTCAGCCTTTGCTGAAAGTCTGCTGAATTTTATAAGCATTTCAGCATTTACGCCAAGCTCAGAAGCGAAGTTTCTAATTTCTTCAGGAGTATTCAGTGCACTGGCTCCTTTACCTCCTGCAACCCGGATTTCGAAGTCTGGTTTGTTTAAAACCGATTTTAGCACTCCGGTGAGCACAGTAGTGCTCCCGCTGGAATTCCAGTCAAAGCCAAGGACATTTGAAAAAGACTGGAAAAAGATCGGATTGGAAATTCGCTTCAAAAACTCCAGCTCACCGTATTCCAGCACGATAACTTTGACAATTTGCTCCGCAAGACTCTTCATTCTATTTAAAAGCCAGTATGGGGCTTTCCCATTGTGCAATGGCAGGTAGATTTCGCTCATATGTCTACAACTACAAAAGCAACCAGCTTATCTACTTCCTTCCTTATTCCAAATTTATGCATCGTTATCGCCTTTGGTTCAACCTTTACTGCTTCTCTACCAAACTTCCCTCCCTCGATTTCTCCAATCGCTTTTTTATTATCTATACTAACTTTAACTCTTTTTCCAGCAAAAAATTGAGTTTCAAAAAGGAAAAGAATCTCATTGAGCCAGCGATAAAGCAATAAATCCTCATCCTCAGCCTCAACTTCGATGAATCTTTTCTCTTGACCTTTAATCTTTTTTAAGTCGACAAAAGCCTCGTAAAAAGCGTAGGCAGAGTTTTCTAATAGCTCTTCAAGAGTTCTGCCATAAACCTCAAAGGCTATGTCTGCTGTGTGATCAATAAACCTGTATCGCATGATAAAACTCCTTCTTAGACAATTTCTCTTTTTCGGTTTAGCCTTTAAGATTACCCATTCTGCTCGAGTCTAAAGAATGTTTACCACTTCAAGTTTTCCATATTACTGGTAATTGCGACCACAAAATTATAAATCTAATATATGAAATTATTACTTACCCCAAAATGGATTCTCCTTCCTTTTTATTTCCAGATACTCCAAAAATGCTTTTTTGGTTTCCTCATCAAAAGAGTTAAGGAGTTCTCTTTCGATTATTTTCGCATGTTTTTCGGGAACTTCAACGTAAAGCGTCTCATCACCCTCGAGTTGTCTTCCAATAGTCACATCTTCAATTGCAATGGCAAGCTCCTCGCCAGCTTTTGCAATCGTTAAGTTCTTGCCTTCTTTCTGCATACTCCTAACTTCCCCAACCTTGCTACCATCTGGCTTTATCAGCTCTGACCCTCTCCTCAACTCCCCCGCCAGCACTTTGACACCTATGATCGCTGGTTTGCTTCTCCTGAAAACGAAGTTCTTTAGGAGTTTTATTTTTCCAGGTTTAATCAGCGCTTCTATTTTTTGCTTCTCTCTTGCAACCTTTAGCTCATCCCGCCATTTTACGAAGCTCTCAATAATCGAGTAGATTATGTCTCCCTCGAAGATTTTAATACCATACTTTCTCGATTCCTCTTCTGCCTCAGGCAGAATTTTAACATTAAAAGCAAGAATCGCTTTGTTTATCTCCTCTTTGTTTGTCGAAACATCCACTACATCCCTTTTGTCTACATCTCCAACTTCTGCCTTTTTTATTGGGATATTATATGATTTCAGCTCGTTTATCATTGCCTCAAGAGAACCTATTGTATCCGTTTTGAGCACAATGCCCTCGCCCTCTGTTCTTATTGCTATTTCTTCGTATTCCTTTTTTACTCTCTCCCTAAATCTTTGAATGTCTTCATCGCTCTCCACAGCTTCAAACTCACTCCCGGCAACGACTTTTTCCAAGTCAGGAGCCACAATCTTTATTCCCGCAGCAGCTGTTACGCTGTTTACCCTTACAAACTTACTTTCCACCCTCATTTCCCTTGCCGGTGGTGGTTTCAGAATTGCCTTTACATTTGTCACAACCACGTCTTCTTTGCCTCCAATCACTATTCTATCTCCAACTTTGAGTGTTCCATCGTATATTATGGCATCACAGGTAACCCCAATCCCTCTCTCCTCTTTTATTTCAAGAATGGTCCCCTTTGCTTTTCCCTCCACCTGAAGTTTCAGACTGTTGACAAGATACCTTTGCGCAAGACCTAAAAGAATCATTAAAAGTTCCGGAATTCCCTCACCTGTCAATCCCGAAACCGGAATAATTGCAACTGTTTTCGTGAAGTCCTTTATTCTGTCAAAGCGATCACAGCTGAATCCATATCTGTAAAGGCTTGCGACGAGTTCGTAAATCTTTGTATCCAAATTCCTCTTAGCAAAATCTTCCTGCATCGCATAGCTTTTTATAAAGGGTTCGTTCTCCCTGCTTTGCCATCCGGCTATCTTGTCAATCTTGTTCGCAGCAACCACAAAGGGAGTTTTAAAAGTTCTCAGAATAGATATCGCCTCTTCGGTTTGAGGCATCACACCCTCATTTATATCTATGACAAGAATTGCCAAATCCGCCAATGCTCCGCCTCTCTTTCTGAGATTTGTAAAAGCCTTATGGCCGGGAGTGTCAATAAAAAGAAGACCGGGAAGATTTATTGTAGGTCTCCAGATATCCTTACAGATTTCTTCTATTATACTAATGGGAATCTCTGTTGCACCAATGTGTTGTGTAATTCCGCCAGCTTCCTTTGCAGCGACTCTGGTTTTTCTGATTCTATCCAGTATTGTGGTCTTTCCATGATCGACGTGTCCAAGAACCGCAACTATTGGAGTCCTTACATTCTTCATTTCTCGTATACCCAGACATCGTTTTCTCTTCTGTAGTTTAGAATTTCTTCTTCTTTAAAGAATAGTTTTATTTCTCTTTCTGCTGAGGCTAAGGAATCTGAGGCATGAATAACATTTCTGCCAAGATCCATTGCCAGGTCTCCACGAATCGTGCCCGGCTCAGCTTCAGCCGGATTCGTTGCCCCAACAAGCTTTCTAACAACCTTCACCGCATTATTACCTTCAACAACCATCGCAACAACAGGACCACTTGTTATATAAGAGACAAGAGAAGAAAAGAAAGGTTTGGCTTTATGTTCTGCGTAATGCTCTTCTGCGAGCTCTTTGGGAATTTTTAGCATTTTCATTGCAACGATCTTTAATCCCTTTT
The DNA here is from genome assembly GCA_038734275.1 of Archaeoglobaceae archaeon. NCBI lineage: Archaea > Methanobacteriati > Methanobacteriota > Archaeoglobi > Archaeoglobales > Archaeoglobaceae > Archaeoglobaceae archaeon. The sequence goes on along the minus strand of JAVYOO010000007.1, from coordinate 14,860 downwards.
TTTCGAGCCTTGAAATAATTTCTCCAATGAATCCTCTTTGCACACCATCGGGTTTTACCATCACAAACGTCCTTTCCACGAAATCACCTTCCCTTTTCGTAGAATTTAGTCCACTTTAGTTTTCTTGGATTTCTTCCAAGTCTGTAATTTTTCTCACATTTACCACTGCAGAAGTGAATTATTCTGCCATCTTTTCGAACAAGACTCTTTCCAGTTCCTGGCTCAATTTCTGAGCCACAGAAAAAGCATATTTTGACTTCCATATCATTTCACCGCCAATTTTCTCGCTTCTCTTGCAGTCTCCTTTATCATAAGGATATCCCCTACCTTCACGGGGCCAAAGACGTTTCTGGTGATAATTCTCCCTGCATTTTCCCCCGCTAACACCTTTACCTTAACCTGGGTCACTTCCCCATGCATCCCTGTCCTTCCAATGATTTCCACAACTTCTGCTGGCTGAACATCTTCTTCCATATTTCATCACTTCTTCAAAGCCTTAAGCTTTTCAACGATTGCTGAAAGTTCTTTCTTTGCGTTCCCCTCGTCGATTATCGCAGCTGAAGCACAGCTAACATCTATCTTTATGGCCTTGCCAATATCTGCCTTGCTCTTCACATAGATATACGGAATATTCTTTTCCTCGCACAGCAATGGGAGATGTGCAACAATTTCTGGAGGATCAACATCCATTGCAATATAAACGAGCTTTGCTAAGCCTCTCTCCACGGACTTAGTAGTCTCATTTGTCCCCTTCTTCACCTTTCCTGTCTCCCTCGCCTTCTCAAGCAATGCCAATGCTTCATTCTGCAGATCTTGTGGAACATCAAACCTTATATACATGGATTCACCTCCTTTCTTGCGTCATCATTCATCGGTTCAAAACCCAATGACCTCTGCTATTTTAAGCTTTTTGGTTTTCTGGAAATTTTAATCAAAATCAATAAGATTCATTCGCCTAAGCCAAAAATTTTTTAGTCTGTGTGGGTAATTAATTCGTGATTAGTCTCAGCAAGCTAATCAGCGGAACAGCAACGGTTTCAAAGAAGCTAACTTACGAAGGAGACGATAGCTTCATTCCCAAAAAGCTGAAGGAGTTTTCTTCCAAGCTTGTGCCCATTGTGGTGTGGAACATTACAAACAAATGCAACCTCAACTGTATCCACTGCTATGCAAAGGCAAATTTGGGGCAAAGAGAACTTTCCACCGATAAATGCAAGCTAATAATTGACAGACTCGCAGAATTCAAAGTTCCACTCATACTTTTCAGTGGCGGAGAGCCTTTAATGAGAAGAGATATTTTTGAAATTGCAGAATACGCAAAAAGGAGAAAAATAAAAGTGGTTCTATCAACAAATGGAACCTTAATCGATAAGGATACTGCTGAAGAGCTTAAAACATTTGAATACGTCGGAGTTAGCCTGGATGGCATAAAAGGTCATGATGAATTTCGTGGAGTCGAAGGAGCATTTGATTCTGCATTAAAAGGACTAAGAACTGCCAGTGAAGTTGTTTTAACTGGAATAAGGTTTACATTAACAAGATACAACTTTTTAGAGCTACCAGATCTGATAAAAATGGCCAGAGAAATGGAGATACCAAGATTCTGCGTTTATCATCTTGTCCCCTCCGGGAACGCAAGCTTCAAAGATGACATAGACAATGTCTCGAGAAGGAGAGTTATAAATTATCTAATAAACGAGGCAGAGAAAGAGGGAATGGAGATATTAACAGTCGATAACCCTGCTGATGGGATTTATCTATATTTGCAGAGAGAGGACGAAGATATTCTCGAATTCCTGAAATACAGAGGTGGAGACAGCAGCGGAATAAGGCTTGCCTGTGTTGACTCAGAAGGAAATCTGCATCCAAACCAATTCTGGATGGACTATACAGCGGGCAACTTGTTGAAGCAGAGCTTTGATGAGATATGGCTAAATGACCCTCTATTTAAAATGCTCAGAGAAAAGGAGAAATATTTGCAGGAAAGATGTGGAGATTGCAAATTCAAAAAATTGTGTGGTGGTTTCAGAGTTAGGGCTTATCGCAAGGGAAATCTGTGGGGATGGGATCCAAGCTGCTACATTCACCCTACATTATTATAATTATAACAATTAACTTTTCATGTAAGAAAAGATTATATATCACGAAACAGACTGATTTGCGTGGGCGAGATCAGAGATCGGTGTGGCTGGTCTTTGTAGCTTTGGCTTTGATAGCTGTGCAGTTCGTGTTTTTAGGTTAATTTTTAAATTGTTATCTCAAGAAAATCTCTGGCCACTTCCACATCTCCAAAAACTTCTTTTGCCTCATTAAGTAATTTATTCGGGTCCTTTGAAAACCTTGCACTTAAATGGGTCAAAATTAACTTTTTTACTTTTGCCCTTCTCGCAACCTCTCCAGCCTCTTTTGACGTTGAGTGACCACTTTCCAAGGCCTTTTCTTTTAATTCTTCGCTAAAGGATGCGTCGTGAATAAGCAGATCAGCACCCATTGCAACCTCAACCGTTCTCTCGCATGGCCTAGTATCCCCAGTATAAACAAGCTTTCGGCCCTTCTTTATTTCACCAAGAACCATTTCGGGAGTTACGATGCTCCCCCTCCAGTTGATGCTTTCTCCTGCCTTAAGCCTTGCATAAAGTGGTCCAGGGGGTATTCCAAGAGCCAAAGCTTTTTCTCTGTCAAATTTTCTTGTGTCGTCCTCAATCAAAGCATAACCTACACTCGGAACAATATGCTCCGTTTTAAAAACAAGGATCTTAAACCCTCTAAAGCGAATTTCATCCCCATCTTTCGCTTTTTTCACGTTAATCGGATAATCAAGATTTTCATATCCAAAGATATCAAAAAGAGTTTTGAGCATCACAGGATTTGGAGTATAGAAGTTCAACTCTTTATTTCTACCATTCAAGGAAAGAGTTTCGATCAGACCAAAAACTCCTATAAAGTGATCTGTGTGCATGTGGGTTATAAAAACATTATCGAGATTTCTAAAACCCAGTTTTGCGGAAATTATCTGCCTCTGCGTCCCCTCCCCACAATCAAAGAGAAACCGATGATTTGAATATTGGACGAAAATTGCAGAAGTATTTCGCTCAACAGATGGAATTGTGCCAGCGGTGCCAAGAAAAACAACTTTGAAAAGCATTAAGATTCTAAAACGATCTCGATATTCACATCTCTCGGCACCTGAATCCTCATTATCTGCCTAAGCGTTCTCTCATCAGCTGCGATGTCTATAAGCCTCTTATGAACCCTCATCTCCCAGTGATCCCAAGTGTTGCTTCCTTCACCGTCAGGGGCTTTTCTTGTTGGAACTACAAGCCTTTTTGTGGGTAGTGGAATTGGACCACTTATCTCCACACCTGTCTTTACCGCTATTTCCTTTATCTGTGCACAGATTCTGTCGAGATCCACTGGATTAAGACTGGAGAGCTTTATTCTTGCTTTTGGACCTTTTATTGCCATAAAACCACCAAAAAAATAGGTTTATTTTCTTGGAGTTACATCAAGAACCATTCCTGCACCAATCGTGATGCCCATGTCTCTTATTGCAAATCTGCCAAGTGGTGGGATATCCTTAACCCTTTCGATAACCATTGGCTTCGTTGGTTCGAGCTTGACCACTGCAGCATCACCGGTCTTTATGAACTGAGGATTCTCCTCTTTTGCCTGCCCAGTTCTTGGATCGAGTTTCTTAATCAACTGCACAAACTTGCAAGCAACCTGGGCAGTATGGGCGTGCACCACGGGGGTATAACCAACTGTGATCGCCGTTGGATGCTGTAGAACCACGATCTGAGCTGTAAAGTCTTTGACTACTGTGGGCGGATTTGTTGGATGACCTGCAACATCTCCTCTCTTGAGATCTTTCTTTGCCACGCCTCTAACGTTGAAACCTATGTTGTCACCCGGATAAGCCTCTGGAATTGGTTCATGATGCATTTCTATGCTCTTGACTTCTCCGCTCACACCTGCAGGCTCAAATACAACTTTATCTCCAGTCTTGAGCACGCCACTCTCAACTCTTCCCACCGGGACGGTTCCTACACCACTAATAGAGTAAACATCCTGAATCGGAATTCTCAATGGTTTGTCGATCAGCTTTTCAGGTGGCTTTAGCAGATTAAAAGCCTCGAGAAGAGTTGGCCCATTATACCATGGCATCTTCGCGCTCTTCTTGGTGATATTCTCTCCATAGTAAGAAGATGCTGGAATGAATGGAATCTCCTCCACCTTGTAGCCTACCATTTTCAACAGCTTTGATAGGGCGTCTTTTGCTGCCTCATATTCCTTCTTATCAAAGTTTACTCTGTCCATTTTGTTTATCAGACAGATCAACTGATTAATTCCCAATGTTCTTGCTAGGAAAACATGCTCTCTTGTCTGTGGCTGAACTTTCTCAACAACGTCCATCACAAGAACCGCTGCATCTGCCTGCGAAGCGCCAGTGATCATATTCTTGATGAAGTCCCTATGTCCAGGGCAGTCAACGATGGTTATGTAGTACTTGTCTGTCTGGAACTTTCTGTGCGAAACATCGATCGTTAGACCTCTCTCTCTTTCCTCCTTAAGACCGTCCATTACCCAAGCAAATTCGAATGTTGCTTTACCCTTCTCCTGTGCTTCTTTTCGGTATTTCTCAATGATGTGCTCCGGAATCTCTCCTACTTCATATAGCAGTCTTCCTATTGTTGTGCTCTTTCCATGATCCACGTGCCCTATGAAGGCAACATTGATGTGCTCCTTCTCTTTCGGCATACTCATCACCTACCGTTTTTTTGATATATCCAAATTTCAAGAGTGCATATAAAGCTTTCACATCTATATGAACATCCTCGCAATCCTCAGGGATTCGAGAATGCTCTCTTTTGCATTTCCTTCCACAACGTCTTCATGCCCCGGATACAGATTTATCACGTCGAGCTTTGAAAGTCTTTCAATTGACTCCAAAAGCAATCTTCCATCCCCACCGGGAAGATCGTATCTCCCAAAACTACCGTAGGCAAATACGGTGTCCCCACTAAAAAGCCATTTCTTGTTTGGCTCATAAAAGCATACACTCCCGGGAGAGTGTCCTGGAGTGTGGATTACTTCAAGCTTAATCTCACCCAATTCGAACTTTTCCCCTCCCTGAAGCATAATATCCGGTTCAAAGGCTTTGAACTTCATACCAAAAACTGAAACGAATCTCTGAAGTCTTAGAAGCTTCATTTCTTCTTCATGAATGGCAATTTTCCCCATCCCCTTAAAGTATCCCGCAGCTGCTGCGTGATCGTAATGAGAGTGTGTTAAAAAGACGTAATCGAGTTCTTTTGGATTTATGTATCTTTTTAGAGCTCTAAAGATAAACTCCGCGTCACCTCCGACATCAATTAAAGCTTTCTTTTCGTCTAAAAGCAGATAGCAGTTCGCAGCAAGTGGAGGGGTCACGATTCTGATAACTTTCATAGAAGCTCCATATCTTCAATATCCACACTTTCTACTCCTTCAATCCGGGCGATTTCTTCTATAAATCGATCAGATATTCCTTCTGCGTCGGGCATTACCGCAAGGATCATTAGAGCTTTCAAACCGAATGCTATCGGCTTGATTGCAAAATCCTTAATCTCCACACCTTCCACTTTTATGGAAGTAATTTTATTTTTAATCGACTCTAAATTCACATCAACGTCTGAAGGCATAACCCTGAGCTTCAAAAAAACTCTCCCCATAATACCACCTCACGGCCCCACGAATCCGCACGAACATCGATATTTATTGGATAGCCTTCTACACCTCTTGCAGCGATTTATCGTTTCTCCGCAATTCGGACACGGAAATGAGACGTGCTCCGCCCCGACAAGCACTGCACCACAGCTGATGCACCTTGCGATCTCCACTCAATCACCCCCTATGAATGTGCCTTTAGCTTTGCCTCTCAATATATAATTTTTTAGTTCTTCTGGAGAGCAAACAAAAAGCTCAATTCGATGTTTCTTCAGCAAAAAAGGTGTAAAACGATCAATAATATCTCCCGCATCAAAGGGATCTACCCTTTCGAGGAGTATGCGGTTCTTCACAACTCCCCCCAATGCTGTAATCTTGACCACCTTCTTCTCTCCAATTTTGCTCGCAATCCAAACAGCAATTGCATCAGAAGTTACGTCCCAAGAATGGGGGAGTTCGTCAAAATTTCTAAGCAGTGTGTATGGCAAAACAATAAACTTGCCCTTTTTTGAAAAAAATGAAAAATCTGCAGGCTCAACAATTTCAAAACCAGCATCCTTTCCAACTTCAAACATGTAATACCCGTAGAGGTTCATACCCAGTATCGCCATCCAGTGTGAGACTTCGTCACTCAGCTTCAGTTCCCGCACCATGTCAGCGAAGATCCAGCCTCCGGGGAGTATTTTAACGTCGTCAACTCCACTGAGAGCGTCGAAGATCATTTCCAGCTTGTCAGCGACACTTCCACCAACCTTGACGATCATAACTTTCTCATCTCGTAGAATTCCCACCATTTCCTTAGCTCATACTTTCCAACGATTTCGTAGCCTTCCAAACAACCATAGTCTCTATAGACAACAAAGACGTAATCATAACCCTGAGGACAGGAAGCTGTGAAAAGCAAATTGCTCGAATACTGATCCACTTCATGCCTAAGGATCCATGGTAAAGGCCAGTAGTGACCGTCTATTGCGAAAACCGCAACTCTGTTTCCTTCATGCAGTAGCCCCCTTATTCTGTCCGCCATCTCCACCGCGCCCCATTGAGTCTGCACATAGATCAAAGGCTGATCAACGACATTGTTGAAGTCAACATACGTTACATGGAATGAAACAATGACTGTAGCAGTTAAGCCCAATAAATAAACCGCCCTAAACTCTCTCTTTTCAAAGACTTCCTTTCCAACGAAAATTGCGCCAAGAAATGCAAGTGGTGTTGCAAGGTGAACGACAAGCCATGAGGTCTTATAGGACATCGCATTGTAGAAAATAAATGCTATAAGAACCCAGCAGATCACAAAGGTTTCCATTAAGCCCAAATTTCTGATTTTTCTGGCAATTGCTGGAATCGAAGCCAACGCCATAGCAAGAGGAAGGAATTCGTATCTAAGCAGAATGTTAAAGAAATAGTAGATTGGCTTGTCGTGAGGCGAGCTTACCCCTTGAGAAAGCCAATAAGGCAACGATCGATCTATGAATCTCTGGATCCAGTCAGTGCTGAACATAACTTCAACCCAGTCCTTACCATGGATAGCATAGGCAAAGGCTGAAGAATACAAAAAGGAGCTGAATAGGATAAAAACAACTGCAGAGGGCAATAAGGGTTTTAAATACAATTTTAAATCCTTTTTGCGAATCCGATCAATAATCAAAGCAAGGAAAAAGACCCCAAAATATTGAACCCAGTTTTCCTTCGCGGTAAAGATCACTGCAAGGAATAGAGCGGTTGCAATAGCGTAATAGTCTTTTTGGGTCTCTCTATAACGCAGATAAAGATAAATGACTGCAATAAAGGATGAGATGCCGATAATGTCGTCTCTTGCATAGCGGGAATAGTATAGGATCGATGGAGATATGAGCAAGAACAGAACAAAAAGGTATGCGGACTTGCCAATATATCTTTCGAATTTCAAAGCAAAGAAGACTCCGAGAATGCTGAATAATGCAACGGGAAGTCTTGCAGAGAAATCGCTATCTCCAAAAGCAAGAAATGAGAGCGAGATTGCAAAGTATAGAAAAGGTCCATGGAAGGCGGGATCGTATTTGTAGCTGGGAGACTCAATTACCTGTCTGTAGGCAAACCAAGCGTGCACACTCTCGTCATGGTCCATTGGGCGGAGATCAAGGAACACTAATCGAGATACGACAGCTATCGTGAGTATTGCAATAAGTAGGGTTCTTTTCACAAGAAGGACTTTAAGTTAGATTTAAAAGCATTTTTTGATTGAATGTTTTCATTATATCTGCTCATAATCGATCATATAAGAAAAAATTTTCCCATGTTTAATCACAAAATTTTTAAATGGGTTGGCTAAAATTATTTTATGCTTGGTGGAGTGGCGTTCAAAAAGGTCAACTGGGATAAATCGATCGTGAAAAAATCGGAGGACTCATCTGCGAAAAAAGAGGAAAAGAGTAAATAATTATAAATCCAAATTTTTATTTAAGTAAACCAAAAAATTAGAACCTGAACGTGTCAATCTTTTTTAGAACTTCAAAAAGGCTCTTCAATTCTGAATATAAGTTATCTTCCAATTCGACCAAGTTTCTTCTAACTGCAAGAACCAGCAGTGCCATTGCTATCTCGCTGTCCTCTACCTCTCTATCAAGCTCTTTACTAACTCCCGCTTTTATCCACTCCGTCAAAATCTTTGATAACCCCCTAACTCCATAATCGCCGAATGCTGTCTCTACTTCATCTATTATGCCTGCAACCTCAACAAAAAGCCGTTCCATTCAAACACCTCCATAATCAACTTCAATAAATGTGGGATTTCCAAAAACAACCTGATGTTTGCTTAATCCCACAGCAGGAACAATCGTATAATTCCCTTGCTTTACTGCCCAACCAAACCAAACGTCAAATATTGCAAAACCATTGCTTATAGTCCCTTCTTTAATCGCATAAAGTTTACTATCGGGATCGTAAACATAAACAGCAGAGTAAGATGCATTTTGCGCTCCTTCAACACTCACAGTTATTGAAATCCTCCCGGGACTGGTTAATTTGTCTTTATCAATTGCGGCACTTATTTGAAGCATGTATAGCTCTGAATCGCTCTGCGTGTTCACTGAAAACATAGAAATGCCGTTCACAATAGCTCCAAGTATTAAAATTGTCATGAAAAGCAATATCGGTGGAAAGGTTATTTTACGAATCATTGCCTTCCACCACCAAGTATCCTATTTGAAACGGAGTCATTGGACCGCTTGAAATCGAATTTCTAAATACATAAACACCGCTCTTGTTAACACATAGCTCGAATTCTTTCTTTTCTCCCGGAAGCACAACACCTGTATCGATCTGAAGATCGTCGATCGCAAATCCCTGAGCTACATCCATTGGTATAAAGACGATCCTATGGCAACCCGTGGTTAATCGCAGAACTTTTGGCTCAAATCCCCCATGCTCGCCGACATATCCTCTTATAATAACCCTATCATCTCCGAAGAAGTGCAAGTCCCCCAAACTAACAAGTGGCTGTGTGGTAAACAAAGCAGAACTCAAAGCAATAGCCGAACCAAGAAAAACAATTATTAAACCCATCTTCTCGTTATTGGGCATTTTAAATCACCCCGCTACCACCCAAATCGCTACAATGGCTGATAAAACATGAATTGAACCCATTGTGAGACATATTTTTTCTGCTTTGGCTCTCTCATTGGTCAAAGCTCTCGCTATCTCGTAAGTTGCAATCGTAGCCAAAAAGAGACCGAACAAAATGAAAGGTATCTGAAGATATAACAAAATCTCGGGTGCAATTGGCTTCAAAAGGTGTTTTCCGATGCCAAGTAGATCCCATCCAAGACCAAATGGATCTGTAAGAACATTTACAATTTTAACCCAGTTGACAAGCACAAGCGATAAAGCGAAGGACATCCATATAAGAAGCCCATACGGGACAAGTGAATAGCTAAGAGATAAAAATAACCTCTCTGTTGGTTCTTCAACTTTTGCAATCTTTTTTGATGCATAGCACACAGCATAAAAAACGGCTGGGAATATTATAAGAGAGATCCCGCTTACCAATATAGCCCAGTTGAACCAGCCCGCAAGATCCGCTATTGAAGGAATTAAAACACTCGCAGATGCAAGATTTGCTCCCCAAGTTCGATTCATGTCTCCCAAGTATTTCAAGCCCCAAGCGCTGAAGAAGACGAGTTCGTAAAATATGGCGGTTGTAAATCTTATAAAGCCCATCCAAGCCTCATCATACTTGCCCCTTGCTCTGGTAGCGATCTTTGCAAGATCCGCAATAACCCTATTTATGCTTCTCAACTTCACTGTCATATTGTCCAGCGGACAAGTGCGAAGACACTCAAAGCATTGCCCACAATAGGTATTTTCATCCTTTCCGCCTGGATAAAGAGCCCAAGGACACCCATAACCCTTTTTATTCCCGTTTACACAATCCTTGTGCCTGTGCCGAATGCAAACGTCATGGCTTTTTCTCTCAATCGTAAATAATGACGCATTTGAGTGGTAGCCAATATAGCTATTCGCAGGACATAGGGATCTACAGAAATACCTAAGCGGATTGTATAGATGGCAAAAAATTCCGGCTAAAATGAGAATCAGGAAAAGAACTGCCGTAGCTACCGGTCTGGTAACTATCCAGACTATAAACAAAGATAGGACAAGAAAACCAAGTGAACTTACCCACATGTTATCAAAACTCTTTGGCCAGCTTCTGTTAAGGGATAAGAACTTTCTGTTTACTCCAACTACTCTTCTCCTTGCGAGCCATTCTCCCAAAACAGGCATTGGACACATCGTGCACCAAGTTCTTCCCGCAAAGAAGATCATGAACTCTACGAGTGCAAACCAAAGAACCCAGACTATGATTATTGAAAAGTTTTCACCACCGTTGGGATTGCCAAACAGCCCAGTGACTATTATGAACAAGAATATTACCAAGTTTATCCACTGAAGTAAGAATGTGGAGTTTCTTGATTTAAGAGCATTTTTAAGCTTTTTTCCAAAAAATGGGAAGGATAAAAGATCCCAATCTCTACCATTGCCAATTCCTCGCTTTGCATAAAGCACTCCGATGGCAAAAACAAGAAATGTTAGCAAAATTGAGAAATAGAATGGGACGTTTGGCTCCACAATAAGATCCGCATAATCAAAGGGATTCAAAGCATCGCAAACAACTGGATCCCTGATTTTGAATTTTCCCACCTGATCAAACACAATTGGCCCAATCTCTTCCACAATTCCGGGATAAATCAGGTATAGTTTCTCAGATGGGTATGGCAGGTAGTGAAATATGTAGAGTGCATGCGTTACATCGATTGTCTTCACTCTAAAAACCGCCTTCTCGTCTTTACCTACGTGAATAAGAGAAGAAGAGCTTTCATAAGGATATATAATCTGAACATTCCCCTTTTGAATTGCATCGACATGATAACCAAACTGGAAAACGCTGACATAGATAACTTTGGTGTCTTCTGGATAAGTCGCATAACCTGAAGGGTCTACCCATGCAGATATCTGAGCACAGGCTACCGAAATTTGCAAGATAAGGATTAAAATAGCCAATAATTTCAAGATCTCACCCCAAGTTCTCTTTTAAGCTCGGAGATGAATTCAGTCAACCTTGCGTCATCACTGCCGATCTTCCTTAAATTCTGCCACACAAAAATTGCAAGCATCTTTCCAGTATCTTCGAGTTCATTGATCTCGTTCACATCCTTTTTGAGGCTAATCTCAGCAAAAATCGATCCACAATACTCAAGTTCGCTATAGAAATCCATGGATTCTCTCCACACCATTAAAGCGTGTTCCAAGTTCTCTTCGATTGCTTTGTCGAGATTATCTCCATAAAAAGACCTCATTTTTGATATCCGCCCAATCAAATCGTTCTTTGAGACTGGTTTAAACTCGTAAAATACCTTTGGACTTTCTTTTGTTTTAAATATACTTGAGACCTGAATAAAGGCTAAGATGGCAACGAAAAAAATGAAAAGCTCAATCGGGAGAGGCTGTATAAAGATTAACCATACAAGATAAAATACAAATAACAGCGTTAGCAGAGTATAAGTCTTTGAGAGAACGACCCTTTTCTCAACTCTCATCTTTCCTGCGATTATTTCGTAAACAAGCACCAGTGCCAACATAAAAGCTAAAATGCCGATTATTATTGATGTGATTGGAATAAAAACAAAGGGATGCCCCATTAAAATCCAGTCATTCCAAGCAGAAGATATCTTCGCGATAAAGAAAATATGATAGCCCAGAATCACAACTATTAGCAGGAAAACCAGCCTGTGAATTGTTCTCGAAAGATAGTATTCAAATTTCCAGAATGGTAGCCTTGTGTCAGGTCGATTGTTCTTATACAAGGACACACCAAAAACGAACATCAGCGTGATTAGCGTTGTTGAAGCCAGATTTACCCAAGCAATAACCGCAGTCTCTCCAGAAGTCAAAATGTCTGTAAGCGAAATCCCGCCAGAGATTTTAAGATAAAACCACGTAGTTGTGCATAGAACGTTGAGAACAAATATAGAAATCCCGCTGAAAGCATGCAGTTTTATCAAAAAGTCTCTCCCTTTCCAAGGGAGAAATCTTTCAAAAATCTTGAAAAACTTCGAATACGACTCTTTGTGGGTGTAAAGTGATAAAGCAGTGACAAATTGCACATAAACAAGCAGGATTATCTGAATCCAGACTATTTGCCAGTATTCGTATTGTCCGGGATAGATCATAGGGGCACCTCCAGCCCTATAAAGTCTCCAGAATACGCCTTCAGCGGTCCTCTCTCCCTATTACTACCATTCCAAACTGCAAATGCAATTCCCGTTACCTTTGGAGGTTTTAAATCAACAAAATCTGGAATCTTAACGCTAAGCGGTCTAACAAAAACAACCTTCCACTTTCCATCGGAGTATTGTCCTTGTGCTATTAAACCGCTTGTCTTTGGATCTCTTCTCTTAGTCGTTCCAAGACCTTTGCTTAATACATCGTAAACCTTTCCATCCGCTCTCCAGAGCCATACATTCACTGGAGCGTCTTCTGAGCCCATAGTCATGACAGAAGCGTATCCCTTTATTGGAAACATAACTGCACAGGCATCTACAAAGCTATCGTAGCTCAGAATTGCATCATCTTTGCTTTTGTCCTTCCATTGCATTGCAACTGCAATTTTTTCGTCATCTCTGCATACACCAGCAAGAATTTCTCCAATTTTTCCGTATTTTGCTTCACTTATTGTTTCTCTGATGTATTTAGATGTCACAATAGCCTTAGCTGGAACAGGTTGCATTTTTATGGGCATAAGCTTAATTTTCTTCCACAAATCTTCCCCCAATACAATATTATCAATCTTTTCGGCGATCATAATCTTCTCGCCTCCTGTATAACTCAAAATCGACGTAAACATGCCGATCTACTTGTAAAGGTTGCCAGTTTGCAGTCCAGTAGTTCAAATGCCCGTAAATTGCAAAATGAAGCGGTTTTACAATGCCGGGGATTATGTGATCGTAGCTTTTCCAACCTTCGTATTGATGCGGATCCCATGCATGGTAGATTATTATTTGCCCCCTTGCTGGGAGTGCACTCAGCTTAGCCTGAACCACGAATTCTCCGAAGTCGTTAAAAACCCTTATGTAATCACCATCCCTTATCCCCTTTTCCCAAGCATCTCTTTCGTTTACAAAGGCAAAAGGTTCTCCCCGATGTGTTTGAGCCATAAGCTCATTAGTGACAGTCGAAGCGTGAATGCTCCATCGCAAATGCCCGCTGTCCATCCTAAATCTATACTTCTTACTGCTTCCTCCATGCTCGGGTGGTGGTTTGAAGGTCGGAAGTTCTTCTCCCGCTTCCAAAAACCATTCATGGTCTATGAAGAACTGTGCCCTGCCATGGAGCGTTGGATACGGTTTTTTATCCTCAACATGTTGAACAAAGGCAATAACAGTTTTTTTCGGTTCAACTCTCGTAGCCATGTTCAGAGCTTCGGCAGATTTACCCAAAGACTCGTATTTAACGAATCCACGACTTCTTATCGATTCAAGCGTTTCGTGGGGCAAGAAAATACCTGCGTGTTTGCAGTTCTCGATAATGGCTTCGTGAACGCTTTCAAGATTTTCTGCATTGAACTTTCCGCCAGCGGTAAGCAAATTAACTATTTCAGAGAATTTTCTCTTTGTTCCTATTATTGGCTTTAGCTCCTCTGGAACGTCTTCAATCTCGATCCCCGTGAGCTTTTTGAATTTCTCCTTTGTTATTCCATGCGGTACCTCGTATTCTTCAATTCCCCTCGCTTTTGCCCTTTCAACGATCTTTTCTGCAAGCTTAAGGGTTATTTCCCACTCATTCCTCGTATCACCAATCGGCTCGATTGCTTTATCGCAGAAAGACCAGAACCTAACAAAAGAAGTGGTGAGCAGATGGAAGTGCATTTTCTCGTAGAAAAACGCTGCAGGAAGCACGATGTCGGAATATAGGGCAGTAGTGGACCAACGTGAGTCAATCGTAACGATTAAGTCGAGCTTTGGCCAAAGATGAGTTAGCATCGTTCTTGTTCCACCTCTTGTCCTTCTAAGTGTGTTGTTCGCCATAACCAAAAGAACTTTTGGCTTAACATTTTTTTCTGGCTTTACTAAGCCTTCCCACCAGCCTTTCGAGATAGCCTCTTCCAGATAATCCGAAATTCTTCTTGGAATTCCAGCTTTGCTGAGATCGTATTTGTCCCAGACTTCCTTGTAGCCGCAGTGATAATACCAGTGGAAAACTGGTGGAACTGTTGTCATTCCAAGTCTTGCCATTAGCATTTGCGTTGTTATAGCAATCTCTTCATCGGTCGCCTTTTTTCCGAGAATTATCTCAGCCAAAGGCTCAAAACCAGTCTCTTCACCAGCATAGGGATTTGCGGTCGCTGAAATTGTGCACCAGCCCGTGACGCCAGTTCCCTCCTTTCCCCAATTTCCAGTTAAAGCTAACAAAAGGGCAACCGCTCTCTCTACCAAATCTCCATGAAAGGTTTTGCAGGTGCTGAATCCAAGCATTACATGGGTCTTAAGTCTTGCAACCTTCCTTGCAAGCATTCTTATTACGTCAGCATGGACTCCACAGATTTCCTGAGCCTTTTCTGGAGTATAGTCTTTGAGCTTCTCTTTAAGCAGCTCAAAAACAGGTTTTACTTCGACTT